>JAEVHO010000054.1 GCA_016802835.1 Micromonospora sp. ATA32
GAGGAGTTCAGCTGGCCGGCGGCGGTGGCCGGCTTCCTCGGCGCGCACGCCGCCGAGCCGATCGGCCCGGAGATGTCGGCGTCGGACTGAGCGGCTCGGCGGCGTGCCGGGCGGGTCGCCGGGCCCGGGGTCGCCGCGATCACGGCACCGCATAGGGTGCAGGCATGGCGCGACCTGACGGACGGCTACCCGACCAACTCCGACCCGTGACGCTGACCCGGCAATGGAGCACCCATCCGGAGGGCTCCGTGCTCGTGGAGTTCGGCGGCACGCGGGTGCTCTGCACGGCCAGCGTCACCGAGGGGGTGCCCCGCTGGCGCAAGGGCTCCGGGCTCGGCTGGGTGACCGCCGAGTACGCGATGCTGCCCAGGGCCACGAACACCCGGTCGGACCGGGAGAGCGTCAAGGGCCGGGTCGGTGGTCGTACCCACGAGATCTCCCGGCTGATCGGCCGGAGCCTGCGGGCGTCGATCGACCTCAAGGCGCTCGGCGAGAACTCGATCGTGCTCGACTGCGACGTGCTCCAGGCCGACGGCGGCACCCGGACGGCGGCGATCACCGGCGCGTACGTGGCGTTGTACGACGCGGTGACCTGGCTGGCCGGGCGCAAGGCGCTGGCCGGCAAGCCGGAGAAGGTGATGTACCGGTCGGTGGCGGCGGTCAGCGTCGGCATCATCGCCGGCGAGCCCCGGCTCGACCTCGACTACTCCGAGGACGTGGCCGCCGAGGTGGACATGAACGTGGTCTGCACCGGTGAGGGCGAGTTCGTCGAGTTGCAGGGGACCGGCGAGGACGGCGTCTTCTCCCGGGAGCAGCTCGACGCGCTGCTCGACCTGGGACTGTTGGGCTGTGTGGAACTGGCCGACGCACAGCGGAAGGCACTGGCATCGTGAGCGCGAGGAGTGAGCTTGCGAGCCCCGCAGTCGCGAACGAAGGTGACTCAGCGTGAGCGCGAGGAGTGAGCTTGCGAGCCCCGCAGTCGCGAACGAAGGTGACTCAGCGTGAGCGCGAGGAGTGAGCTTGCGAGCCCCGCAGTCGCGAAGAAGGTGACTCAGCATGAACAAGGTCCTGCTCGCCACCCGTAACCGCAAGAAGCTGATCGAGCTCCAGCGGATCCTCGACGGCGCGCTCGGCGCGCACCGGATCGCCCTGGTCGGGCTGGACGACGTCGAGGAGTACCCGGAGCTGCCGGAGACCGGCCTGACCTTCGGTGAGAACGCCCTGATCAAGGCCCGGGAGGGCTGCCGGCGGACGGGCCTGCCCACTGTCGCCGACGACTCCGGGCTGGCGGTTGACGCCCTCAACGGCATGCCGGGGGTGTTCAGCGCCCGCTGGGCCGGCCGGCACGGCGACGACCGGGCCAATCTCCAGTTGGTGCTGGACCAGATCGCCGACCTGCCCGACGAGCACCGCGCGGCCTCCTTCGTCTGCGCCGTCGCCCTGGCGCTGCCCAGCGGCAAGGAGCACCTCGTCGACGGCCGCCAGGCGGGCAGGTTGCTGCGCGCCCCGCGCGGCGAGGGCGGTTTCGGGTACGACCCGATCTTCCTCGGCGACGGCCAGGACCGGACCAACGCCGAGTTGACGCCGGAGGAGAAGGACGCGGTCAGCCACCGCGGCAAGGCGTTGCGCGAACTGGCCCAGCTGGTCGCCAAGGTGCTGCCGCCAGCCGGCTGAAGGGCCGGGTCCGCTCACCATCCCCGCGACTATCGGCGGTAGGCGTGGCCCGGCCGGCTGGCCAGGAAAACGCGAGGGCGCTGCGGAACGGTCACCGCTCGCAGCAGGCCTCGATTCCCTTGGCTACGGGGTGCTTACCGGGGTCACCAGGGTTCCATCAGTCAGGAACTGGGCCAGGTTCCGTAGGACGACCTCGGACATGGCCTGTCGGGTCTCGTGGGTGCCACTGCCGACGTGGGGGAGTACCACCACGTTGTCGAGGCTGAGGAGTTCTGCCGGCACGTGCGGCTCGTTGACGAATGTGTCGAGGCCGGCGCCGGCGATGCGATGGCGCACCAGGCTGTCGACGAGGGCGGCTTCGTCGACGATAGAGCCCCGGGCCACGTTGATGAGAAAGCCGCTCGGCCCAAGTGCGTCGAGCACCTTCGCTGAGATCAGGCCCCGCGACGAGTCGCCACCGGACGCGGCCACGATGAGGATGTCGGAGCGGGAGGCCAGTTCGACCAGGGAGTCGACGTACGGGTACTGGACGTCGGTGCGCTGGTTACGGTTGTGGTAGGCGACGCGGATGTCGAAGCCGTCAAGCCGGCGGGCGATCGCCAGGCCGATCCGGCCAAGACCGACGATGCCTGCCGTCGTGCCGCTGACCCGCCGGGTGAGCGGGAAGTTGCCCTTGGCCGGCCAACCTCCGCTACGGACGTAGCGGTCGGCAACGCTCAGGCCCCGCATGACGTCGATGAGGGCGCCCACGGCGGTATCGGCGACACAGTCAGTGAGCACGTCTGGCGTGTTACTGAGAATGAGTCCCCGACTGCGTACCGAGTCGATATTCGTGGTGTCGTACCCGACGCCGAAATTGATGATCGCCTTGAGGTTGGGCAGCGCGTCCATCAACTGGTCGCTGACGCCCACTCGGCCGGACGTCACGGCCGCTACGAACTCCTTGCCGTGCTGGTCGAGGAACGAGTCCGTGTCGGGTGCGTCGGGTAGGCGAACGGCGGCAAATCTCGACCGGAGTTCGGCCTCGAGCGAGGCCATCAGCGGCCCGACCTGGAGTACCCGTCCGGTGGCTGTCGGTTCGGTCATGGTCAACCCGTTCGTTTGGGAGAAACACCAAGATCATCTGCAGCCTTGGTGGTTGCGCCGCAAGGTCGATCGCATCGCTGATGAGGTCGGCCGTCGAGGCTCCTCGACCCGGATCTCGTCAGGAGGCGAGAGCTCCAGGGGGCGGAGGTGGTGGGGAGGAGGGTATGCGGGAGGGCGGATACCTGTCCAAGTTAGGAATAGCATGGTCCAATACCCGTACGGTATAGGAAGGATGATCATGTTCAGTCTTGACCAGGTGCGCGGCTTCGTGGCCGTCGCCGAAGAAGGCAATTTCGTGCGCGCCGCCGAGCGGCTGCGCATGACGCAGCCGCCCCTGAGCCGCCAGGTGCAGAAGCTGGAGCGAGCCGTGGGGGTTGACCTCCTCAATCGGACCGCCCGGGGTGTGGAACTGACTCCGGCTGGCCGAGTGTTCCTGGAGGAATCTCGCAGACTGCTCACTCTCGCGAACGCCGCGCCGTTGTTGGCTCAGCGTGCGGCACACGGCACGCAGGGAACCCTGCGCCTCGGGTTCACCGCGGTTGCGGCATTGAGCGTTCTTGGCCGTTGGGTCAAGTATCTCGACGAGCGGCTGCCGGAGGTGAGCCTGGTGCTCAAGGAGATGGTCACCGGAGCGCAGGTCGAGGCGCTGCTGGCGGGCGAGATCGACTTGGGCCTGGTGAGGGGGGTTCCCCGGTCAGGCGTCCTGCAGGCGGCCTTGGTTCACACGGAGTCGCTGGTCCTCGCGGTTCCTCGAGGTCACGTGCTCGCCCGGTTGGGACGAAGACCCGACCTGCATGACGTGGCTGACTTCAACGTCATCACCTACTCGCCGTCAGAGGCGCGCTACTTCCACGAGCTGATCGTCGCGGCGTTCCGGACGGCCGGCGTCGAGCCCCGCTACACACAGCACGCGACCCAGGTCAACAGCCTGCTGTCTCTGGTCGACGCCGGGCTCGGGGTGGCACTGGTGCCGGCCTCCGCGGCTGCCATGCGGTTGGCAAATCTGCAGTTTCTGGAGGTCGATGGGCCCGAACCGGACTGTGTCGAGGTGTATGCCGCGTGGCGTCCGTGCAACGACAGTCCGGCACTCGCGGTCCTTCTTGATCACGCCCAGGCCACGCCGTTCACCGCAAGGAAACCCATTCGGAACCCTTGACGTCTCCGCGAGCCCGCTCCTACGGTGTGTCCACTACCGCAGATTCCATTCACATATGTAGACAGCGGTACTCCCATGGAGGAACCCATGACGTCTTTCCCACTCGCGTTGCGGACTGGACGGTCGCCCGCCGCCCTGTCGCTCGCCGTCCTTGGTCTGGTGGCAACGGCTGGCTGTACGGTCGCCAACTCCTCCTCGAACGAGTCATCGGCACAAACCGGCACGGTACGCATCGTGCTACCCCAGGAGCCGCCGACGCTTGAGCCCTGCGAGTCGACGCTGACCTCGACCGGCGTGGTCGTTCGCTCCAACATCACCGAACCGCTGCTCGAACGAAACCCGACGTCGGGCGGGCTGGAGCCGCTCCTGGCAACCAAGTGGGAGCAGAGCGCTCCGAACGTCTGGACGTTCACCCTTCGCCAAGGGGTCAAATTCCAGGACGGCAGTGACTTTACGGCGGAGGATGCCGTCGCGTCGTTCGACCGCGCGGTCAACAACTCCGCTCTCGCCTGCACTGTGAAGGGGTACGTCTTCGACGAGGACCCGTTGGTGCTCAAGGCGGTGGATGCGACAACGCTGACGGTCGAGACCAAGCAGCCGGATCCGCTCCTGCCGCTAAGAGCCTCCTTTGTGGAGATCGTGCCCGCCGAGACGAGTGCCAAGGAGAAGGTGCGGGAGCCCGTCGGCACCGGCCCGTACAAGGTCGCCAAGTGGGATGCCGGTCAAAAGCTGACCCTGGAAGCCTTCCCGGGGTACTGGGGCGACAAGCCCGGATTCGGCAGGGCGGAATACCAGTGGCGTGACGAGGGCAGCGTTCGGGCGGCCATGATCGTCAACGGCGAGGCGGACATCGCCACCAACCTCGGGTCGGACGACGGCGCCGGCGACAAGGGGATCGCCTATCCGAACAACGAGACGACCGCGCTGCGCATCTCCACTGGAGAGGCTCCACTCAACGACATTCGCATCCGTGAGGCGATCGACCTCTCCGTGGATCGGGACGGGATCGTCAAGACGCTGTTCGCAAACCTCGGCAAGCCGGCAAGCCAGCTCATCGGTCCCGGCGTCGTCGGCTACAACGACGCGCTCAAGCCGACGCCGTACGACCCGCACCGCGCGAAGCAGCTGGTGGCCGAGGCCAAGGCCGCCGGGGTGCCGGTGGACAAGCAGATCCGATTGATCGCCCGTACGGCCCAGTTCCCCAAGATCGCGGAGACCGTCGAACTCGTCCAGAGCGCGCTCGCTGACGCCGGCCTCAATGTCAAGATCGAGATGCTCGACACCTCGGCTCAGCTGAAGTACCAGCAAAAGCCCTACCCGCCGAACGCGGGCCCGTACATGGTCCTTGTCCAGCACGGAAACCAGGCCGGGGATGCGGCGTTCACGGTGGATCAGTACTACAAGACCGACGGCGCGCAGAGCGCCAACGGCTCGGTCGAGCTGGACAACATGATCGACAAGGCCGGCGCGCTGCTCGACGATGCCCGGCAGGTGGCCTTCGCGGACGTCTTCAAGTATCAGAACGAGAAGATCCGCGGCTTCGTCTTCATCGCCAACATGAGTGGGGTGCTGGGGCGCGGCGACAAGGTGGATTACCACCCCGACGCCGCCACGGGTGACGAGATGCGCCTGAGCCAGATGAAGCCCAAGGGCTGACGGCGACGCCAAGGTCGAGGCAGACAGATGCTCACATTCTTGAGACAGCGCGTGCTGTCGAGCGCGGTGCCGTTGGTAGTGGTCGTGCTGGGTGTGTTCCTCATGGCGCGGCTGACCGGTAACCCGGCCAGCCTGTACCTGCCGGAGAACGCGACCCAACAGATGCGCGACGAGTTCTCTCGCGCCCACGGGTTCGACAAGCCACTGCTGGCCCAGATGGTCGACTATTTCTCCGGGGTCATCCGGCTCGATTTCGGTCAGTCGCTGCGCACCGGAGAGTCTGCCTCGACCATGGCGTTGCGCGCCTACCCGGCAACGCTGCAGCTCGCCACGGTCACCATGGTGCTGGCCGTCCTGCTGGCCATCGTCATCGGCAGCTGGGCGGCGCTCAACCCCAACGGCGTCGCTGACCGGGTCAGCAGCTTCATGTCCATGACGGCGGCCAGTGTCCCGGACTTCTGGCTCGCCATCGTCGGTATCTGGATCTTTGCGCTGACGCTGGGCATGCTGCCGACGTCCGGGGTCGACGCCGGCGCGCTCAGTTGGGTCCTGCCGATCCTGACGCTGCTCATCCGCCCGTTGGGGGTCCTCACCCAGGTCGTGCGTGGCGCGATGATCTCCGCGCTCTCCGCGCCATACGTCAAGCTCGCGCGCAGCAAGGGCGCGGACGAGTACCGCGTCATCAGCCGCCACGCGCTACGCAACGCGTCGCCCCCGGCACTGACCGTGGCGGGTGACCTCGCGGTCGGTCTCGTGAACGGGGCGGTGGTGGTCGAGACGATCTTCGGGTGGCCGGGCATCGGAAAGCTGATGATCGACTCGATCCTGGAGCGTGACTTCGCAGTCCTGCAGGCGGCGGTGCTCCTGACCGCGGTCACCATCTTCGCCCTCAACATCCTTATCGACATCGGTTACGCCCTCCTCGACGCCCGGGTCCGACGAAAGGTGACGGCATGACTCAGGACTCGTCCGTCGCAACGCTCAGCGCCGACGCAACCGCCGACGTCCCCACCCCGGTCAAGGCGCGCTCCGAACGCTGGAGCAACATGCTGCTCAGGGACCCCATGGCAGCGATCGCCGCCGCGATTCTGCTGGTCGTCGCCCTCGTGGCGGTCTTTGGGCCCCTGCTCATCGGAGAATCGGCGACCAGAGGCAACCTCGCACTGACCCGGCTCGCCCCGTTCGGCACCGCCCACGGCTGGGAATACTTCCTCGGCAGTGACCTGCTCGGCCGCAGCGTCCTCGGTCGGCTGATCCTCGCGACTCGAACCACCATGTCCGTCGCCGTTCCCGTCGTGCTCCTTTCGCTGGCCATCGGTTCGATCGTCGGAATGTGGGCCGGGTACCACCGGGGCTGGCGGGAGACCTCGGCGATGCGCCTGGCGGACGTCATCCTGAGCTTCCCGTCGCTGCTACTGGCAGTGGTCGTCCTCTACATCTACTCGCCGAACGTGGCCAACATCGTCTTGATCCTGACGATCGCCCGCATCCCGATCTACCTTCGCACGGCCCGAGCGGAGTCGGCGGAGTTGCGGAGCCGGCTCTTTGTCGATGCGGCCCGTACCTTCGGCGCCTCCAGCGGAGCCATCATCCGCCGTCACATCTTTCCGGTCGTCCTGCCGACGTTGCTCACGGTCGCGGCTCTCGACTTCTGCTACGTCATGCTGGCCGAGTCGTCCCTGAGTTTCCTCGGCATCGGTGTCCAGCCGCCGGATGTCAGCTGGGGTCTGATGGTGGCACAGGGCAAGAGCTACCTGAGAACCGAGTGGTGGCTGTCCATCTTCCCGGGACTGGCGATCGTGATCACCACGGTGTCCGCCAACATCCTGGCCGCTTGGGTGCGCATCGCCACCGATCCAGGTCAGCGCTGGAGGCTGACCACGTCCCGAAAGCGCCGGTCCCTGCGACGTACCGTGATGGAGGCCCAGTGACCACGATCTCTTCGGCCGGCGGCGGGCAGATGGATGGCATCGGTCTGGACGTGGACGGTCTTTCGGTCGACGTCCACACACCGCAAGGAACGGCGCGCGCGGTGGACGGGGTGAGCTTCCGCGCGTTCCGCGGACAGACCCTCGCGCTTCTCGGCGAGTCCGGGTGCGGTAAGAGCATGACGGCCCACGCCATCGCCGGCCTGCTCGAGCCGACTGCCGAAGTCGTTGCCGGCACCGTACACCTGAACGGCGCGGACCTGCTGTCGCTGAGCCGGAAGAAGCGACGCAAGTTGGCCGGCCCGATGTTGTCGATCGTGTTCCAGGACGCGCTGACAGCGCTCAACCCGGTCTACAAGGTGGGCACCCAGTTGGCGGAGCCGTTCCGGATCCACCAGGGCCTGTCGGCGAAGGAGGCCAAGGAGAAGGCCATTGAACTCATGGCGCACGTGGGCATTCCGGAGCCGGCCTCGCGAATCGACTTCTACCCTCACCAGTTCTCCGGCGGCATGCGCCAGCGTCTGCTCATCGCGATGGCCGTAGCGCTGAGTCCGAAGGTCCTGATCGCCGACGAGCCGACAACCGCCCTCGATGTTACCGTCCAGGCGCAGATCCTGGCACTGCTGGCCAAGCTCCGCGAGGAGCACGAGATGGCCGTCATCCTGATCACCCACGACCTGGCGGTGGTGGCCGAGCAGGCAGACCGCGTCGCCGTCATGTATGCGGGGCGCGTGGTCGAGGAGGGGCCGGTCGAAGAGGTGTTTGAACACCCTCGTCACCCCTACACCCAGGGACTGCTCGCGGCCGTCCCGGTCAACGCCGAGCGCGGCGCGGACCTCAGTTCGATACCCGGAGCGCCGCCGGACCTGTTCTCCATTCCGTCAGGCTGCGCCTACCAGGCTCGGTGCCCCTTGGTGCAGGACATCTGTCGAGCACAGCGGCCAAGACTCGAAGCCTTGTCCGAAGGTCGGGCGGCGGCATGTCATTTCGCGCAGGAGGCCCAGGATGCCTGAACCGCTGCTGCAGGTCACAAACCTCGGCAAGACGTTCCACGTGCCGAAGGGACCCAACGGCAACGGTCGGCTGCGCGCCTTGGATGGAATCAACCTGACTCTCGATCGAGGGGAAACACTCGGCCTGGTGGGAGAGTCCGGTTGCGGCAAGTCGACTCTGGCGCGGACCCTGATGATGCTCGAGCAACCGGACATTGGCAGCGTGCGGTTCGACGGCGTCGACCCGTTCGCCTTGAAGGGCAGGGGGCTGCGGACCTGGCGTCGCCGGATCCAGATGGTCTTCCAGGACCCCTTCGCCTCGCTCAACGGGCGAATGTCGGCAGCCGACATCATCGCCGAACCGTGGGCGACGCACCGTGAGCTGTTCCGGAGCCCGCGCGAGCGGGCTGCTCGAGTGCGCGAGCTTCTGCAGCTGGTGGGCCTACGGCCCAGCGACGCCAATCGCTACCCGCAGGAGTTCTCCGGCGGTCAGCGACAACGTCTGGGCATCGCGCGTGCCCTGGCGCTCAACCCGGACGTCGTCATCTGCGACGAGCCGGTCTCGGCTCTCGACCTGTCGGTCCAGGCGCAGGTCCTCAATCTGCTCAACGAGCTGCAGCGATCATTGGGGGTGTCCTACATATTCATTTCGCACGATTTGTCCGTCGTCCGGCACGTCGCAGACCGGGTCGGCGTCATGTACCTGGGGCGCATCATCGAAAGCGGGACAACCGAGGAGGTCTTCGGAAATCCTCGCCACCCGTACACGACCGCGCTGATGTCCGCCGCGCCCACCCTGCGAAAGGATGACCGGGAAGCCAGGCAGAAGATCCTGCTGCGGGGTGAGTTGCCGTCCCCGCTCAACCCTCCGTCGGGGTGCCGATTCCGGACCCGATGCTGGCTGGCAACGGATCTGTGCGCGACGCAGGCACCAGTACCGTCGGCCGGCCCTCGCTCGCCGGAGCACCTGGCGGAGTGCCACTTCCCGCTCGACCGCGCCGCGCCGGCCGCGGCTCCGAGCGTCGCCAGCCCATGAGCGGGCTCGAGTTCGCGGTCCTGTCGCTCACCGTTGTCCTGGCCAGTTGCCTGCAAGGCTCCATCGGCTTCGGCATGGGGATGGTGGCTGCCCCCATCGTCGCTCTGCTCGACCCGGGCCTGCTTCCGGGGATGCTCATCATCCTCGCGTTGCTCATGACCATGGCGGTAGCGATCCGGGAGCGGGCGGCCATCAACCTTCGGGGCGCCGGTTGGGCGCTGATCGGCCGGCTTCCGGGAACAGCGATCGGCGCCTACCTGGTCGCGATTCTCCCGCATCGCTGGCTGGCCCTGTTGCTCGCCGCCGTGGTCCTGCTGGGGGTGGCCTTGGCCAGCTTCGGCTGGCGGCCCGTCCCCACTCCCCGCGCGGTGATCACGGCCGGCGCGGCATCCGGCCTGCTGGGCACCGCCACCTCGATCGGTGGGCCGCCGATGGCTCTTGTCTGGCAAGGGTCCTCCGGCGCACGCCTGCGCGCGACGATGAGCGCGTTCTTCCTGGTCGGCTCAGCGGTCTCGCTGGCGGGCCTGGCGCTGGCGGGCGCGGTTGACCGGCACGTCCTCAGCACCACCCTGGCCTTCGTACCCGCGGTGGGCGTCGGCTACGTGCTCTCCCGGTACGTCAATCTGTTCCTGACCAAGGAACGCCTGCGGTGGACGGGAGTAGGGATTTCCTGCTTCGGGGCGGTGCTTCTCATCGTGGACCAGATCCGCTGAGGCGCGTTGATCCACAGACTGCGGATCGCATGCCGGGCGACTGTTCCGGCCGACGAGCCTGAGGTGATCGGCTCAGGTGTCGGGCGTGTTCAAAGCCAGACGTGACCGCCGGTCATCGGGTTGACGACGCGAGAGATCTTGTCCCGGACCTGGCACATGACCTCGACCACCTCCAGCTCGCGCTGTGGGGTCAGCCGGGCCAGCGGGATGGAGACGCTGATGGCGTCGTTCGCCGGCTCCGAGTAATGCAGCGCGACCGCGTAGCAGCGCAGGCCAAGGCTGTTTTCCTGTTCGTCGATCGCGTAACCCCTCTTGCGCGTGCGGTCCAGCTCGGCATCCAACGCGGAGTGGTCGGTGATCGTGTGCGGTGTCAGCGCCTCCAATGTCTCCGGAATGTGCCCTCGGCGTTGCTCCGGGCTGCGCTCGGCCAGCAGCACCTTGCCGAGCGAGGTGGTGTATGCGGGCAATCGCCGACCGATCCGGCTGTAGGGGCGCAGGTACTGGCTGGACTCCCGGGTGGCCAGATAGACGACGTCGGCCCCGTCCAGCCGGCCGAGGTGGAACGTCTCGTCGAGTTGTTCCCGGAGCTCGTCCAGGTACGGCAGGACGATCGGCAGGTACGGGTCACTGTCGAGATAGCTGGTTCCGGCCAGCAGCGCCCGGATACCGATGCCGTACATACTTCCCGAGGAGTCTGTGCGCACCCACCCCTGTTTGGCCAGGGTACGCAGCAGCGCATGCAGGCTACTCCGCGGAACGCCGAGGGCTTCGCTCAGCTCGCGCAGGCGGGCGGGGCGATTCCGCCTCGCGGCGAGGTACTCCAGCAGCTCGACCGTGCGGACGGCCGACTTGACTGCTCGCACGCCGCCGGTCTCTTCGACGTTGTCTGCCACAGGCTCGACGACTCCTTCACGCGTAGCAAACGGATCAACGATCACACTAGCTGACCATGTGGATGTAATCCACATATGAGGACGAGCCTGTCCTCGACGGATGTACCAGCCGGAGATGGCGAGGCAAGCGCCCTTGCCGTCGAATTCGGCCGTGGAATCGCCGCGACGAGTGCACTGTCGTTCTGGCCGTCATTCTGCTCGCTGCGCCCCCTGGCTGCCACGGCCCCCTCCGCCACTTTCGCCGGATTCCTGCTGGCCATGCGATTCGCATGGCTCGGTCCAGTGCCGGCACCCTCACCGGTGCCGACCCAGGTGGCGATGCCGAAAAGGTATCACTCGATGCCGAATTCGTGTTGGACGGGTATGACATGGCTCGCGTAACCTCGCGGTCACCTACTTGAAATGGGAGTCCTGACTCATGACGCGATACCTCCCCGAAGAACTCCAGCAGGTGCTGGGGGCCGGGCTGCTCTCCTTCCCGGTCACCCACTTCACTGCTGAGCTGGAGTTCGACGAGGCGGCCTACCGCGCCAACCTGGGCTGGCTGTCGTCGTACCGGGCGGCGGGTCTGTTCGCCGCCGGTGGCACCGGGGAGTTCTTCTCGCTCACCCCCGACGAGGTCGCACGGGTGGTGCGCGCGGCGGTCCAGGCGAGCGCCGGTGCGACGCCGATCATCGCCCCGGCGGGTTACGGCACCGCTCAGGCCGTCGAAATGGCCCGCGACGCGGAGCGGGCGGGAGCCGACGGGATCCTCCTCTTCCCGCCGTACCTGACGGAGACGAGCCAGGACGGCCTCGCGGCGCACGTCCAGGCGGTCTGCGCGGCCACCTCACTGGGGGTGATCGTCTATCACCGCGCCAACGGCAGGTTCACCGTGCCGACCGTGGAGCGGCTGACCGCGGCCTGCCCCAACCTGATCGGCTTCAAGGATGGAGTCGGCGACATCGAGCTGATGACCCGCCTGTACGCGACGGTGGGCGATCGACTGCTCTACATCGGTGGTCTGCCCACCGCCGAGACGTTCGCCCTGCCCTACCTTGAGCTCGGGGTGACCACATATTCCTCTGCGATCTTCAACTTCGCGCCGGAGTTCGCCCTCAGCTTCTACGACGCCGTACGGGCGAAGGATCGTGCTGGCGTCTACCGCAGGCTCAACGACTTCGTGCTGCCATACCTGCAGGTCAGGAACCGCAAGGAGGGCTACTCGGTATCGATCGTCAAGGCAGGTATGCGGGCAATCGGCCGACCGGCGGCCCGGTCCGGCCGCCGCTGACCGACCTGGAAGCCGACGAGCTGACCACCCTGACCACCCTCATCGAGAAGCTGGGCTGAACCGATGGCCACCACTGATGCCAAGATGACGCCCGCCAACCCGATCCTCACCGGCGCCATGCTGATCGGCGGCGCCGAGGTCCGCGGCGGCAACGGCGAGGTCCGCGCGGTCGACCCGCGCACCGGGCAGCAGCTCGAGCCGGCGTACGGGCTGGGGGGCGCCGCCGAGGTTGACCGCGCCGCGGAGCTGGCCTGGGCGGCGTTCGACAGCTACCGCCGCACCGACCTGGACACCCGGGCCGCGTTCCTGGAGACCATCGCCACGAACATCGAGTCGCTTGGCGACGCCCTGATCGACCGGGTGCAGGCTGAAACGGGCATTCCGGCGGCGAGGGTGGTGGGCGAACGCGCCCGCACCTGCAACCAGCTCCGCCTGTTCGCCTCCGTCGTTCGCGAGGGCAGCTGGCTCGGCGCGCGTATCGACCCTGCCCAGCCCGACCGCACCCCGCTGCCGCGCCCGGACCTCCGCCAGCGTCGTATTCCTCTCGGTCCGGTGGCGGTCTTCGGCGCGAGCAACTTTCCGCTGGCGTTCTCGGTGGCCGGTGGCGACACCGCCTCGGCGCTTGCCGCCGGCGCCCCGGTCGTGGTCAAGGCACACGGCGCCCACCCCGGCACCTCCGAGCTGGTCGGACGGGCGATCCAGGCCGCGGTCCGGCAGCACGGCCTGCCCGAGGGCACCTTCTCCCTGCTGCTCGGCCACGGTCCCGGACTCGGCACCGCGCTGGTCCGCCATCCGCGGATCAAGGCGGTCGGCTTCACCGGATCCCGTGGCGGCGGGCTGGCCCTCGTGGCGGCGGCGGCCGCGCGTCCGGAGCCCATCCCGGTCTACGCCGAGATGTCCAGTATCAACCCCGTGATCGTCCTTCCCGGCGCACTGGCCGAGAAGGCCGCCGAGCTGGGCACCGGGCTGATCGGCTCGGTCACCACCGGCGTCGGCCAGCTCTGCACCAGCCCCGGGCTGGTCTTCCTACCCGAAGGCCCCGGATTTGCGGAATTCCTCACCGCGGCTGCGGACGCCGTACGGGCGTTCCAGGCGGCTCCGATGCTCACCGCCGGCATCTGTGCAGCCTTCACGGCCGGGGTCGACCGGCTGGCGGCCGTCGAGGGGGTAACCGAGGTTGCCCGCGGCGGCCAGGATGACACGATCGCCGCCGCCGGCCGTGCCGGCCTCTTCGTCACCGACGGCGCCACATTCCTGGCGAACCCGACGCTGCAGGAGGAAATCTTCGGGGCAGTGGCAATGGTGGTGCGGGTCACCGGGGCCACCCAGTTGCGCGAGATCGTCGAGCGGCTCGAAGGGCAGCTGACCGCAACGGTGCACGCCGTCCCGGCTGACCACGAGGAAGCACGGCAGCTGCTTCCCCGGCTGGAACTCATCGCCGGCCGGGTACTCTTCAACGGCTGGCCGACCGGGGTCGAGGTGGGACACGCCGTCGTACACGGCGGCCCCTTCCCCGCCACGTCCGATTCCCGCACCACATCCGTGGGCACCCTGGCGATCGAGCGG
The DNA here is from genome assembly GCA_016802835.1 of Micromonospora sp. ATA32. Classification (GTDB taxonomy): domain Bacteria; phylum Actinomycetota; class Actinomycetes; order Mycobacteriales; family Micromonosporaceae; genus Micromonospora. Next base: position 13,974 of record JAEVHO010000054.1, read on the forward strand.
TTCCTGCGGCCGGTCAGCTACCAGGACGTGCCCGCCGAACTGTTGCCGGACGCCCTCGCCGAAGACAACCCACTTGGTCTGTGGCGGCGCGTCGACGGACAACTCGGACGGCACTGACCGATGGCCCCCGCCGGACGAGTAACCACCACAGCGAGGTGTCAAACACCATGACGACCAGCTCCCGCCCACCCCGCGGCGGCACCCCCGTCGTGACCGGCATGCGGGTCGTGCCGGTCGCCGGTCACGACTCCATGCTGCTCAATCTCAGCGGCGCGCACGCCCCGTACTTCACCCGGAACCTGGTGATCCTCACCGACAGCGACGGACGCGTCGGCGTCGGCGAGGTGCCCGGCGGGCCCGCCATCACGCAGACCCTGGAAGACGCCGGGGACCTGGTGGTCGGGCGGCCGGTCGGCCACCACCACGCGGTGCTGGCCGCCGTCCGGGCGCGCTTCGCCGACCGGGACACCGCCGGGCGCGGCGTGCAGACGTACGACCTGCGTACCACCATCCACGTGGTCACCGCGCTGGAGGCGGCACTGCTGGACCTGCTCGGGCAGTACCTGGAGGTCCCGGTGGCCGCCCTGCTCGGCGACGGCCAGCAGCGCACCAGCGTGCCGACCCTGGGCTACCTGTTCTTCGTCGGCGACCGCAACCGCACCGACCTGGCGTACCGGGACGAGCCGGACGCCGCCGACGACTGGCTGCGGCTGCGGCACGAGGAGGCGCTGACCCCGGAGGCCGTCGTCGCCCTGGCGGAGGCGGCCCAGGCCCGCTACGGCTTCCGGGACTTCAAGCTCAAGGGCGGCGTCCTGCCCGGTCCCGTGGAGGTCGAGGCGGTCACGGCGCTGGCCGCCCGGTTCCCGGACGCCCGGATCACCCTCGACCCGAACGGTGGCTGGCTGCTGAACGAGGCCGTCGACCTGTGCCGCGGCCTCGGCGACGTGCTCGCCTATGCCGAGGACCCGTGCGGCGCCGAGGGCGCCTTCTCGGCGCGCGAGGTGATGGCGGAGTTCCGCCGCGCCACCGGGCTGCGTACCGCCACCAACATGATCGCCACCGACTGGCGCGAGCTGGGCCACGCGGTACGCGCCAACGCGGTCGACATCCCCCTGGCCGACCCCCACTTCTGGACCATGAACGGATCGGTGCGGGTCGCCCAGCTCTGCGAGGCGTGGGGGCTGACCTGGGGTTCCCACTCCAACAACCACTTCGACGTGTCGTTGGCCATGTTCACCCACGTCGCCGCCGCCGCGCCCGGGGAGATCACCGCCATCGACACGCACTGGATCTGGCAGGACGGCCAGCGACTCACGAAGAACCCGTTGACCATCGCCGACGGCGCCATCGAGGTCCCCACCGCGCCGGGCCTCGGCGTCGAACTCGACCTCGACCGGGTCGAGGCGGCACACGAGCTGTACCTGAAGCACGGCCTCGGCGCCCGAGACGACGCGGCGGCGATGCATTACCTCATCCCCGGCTGGACCTTCCACCCCAAGCGTCCGTGCCTCGCCCGGGGCTGACCCCCACCACCCCTGAGAAGCTCACCAAGGAGCTGACATGAAATCTCCCGTCTGGTCCCGTTCGACCTCCCGCCGGCGGTTGCTGGCCGGTTTCGCGGCGCTCGCCGTGCTGCCGGTCGCCGCCTGCTCCGGAGTGCAGGGCGGCAAGGACGCCGCGGGGGGCGACTACCCCGCCCGCGCCGTGCAGTTCACCGTCCCGTTCGCACCCGGTGGCAGCAGCGACCTGATCAGCCGCGCGGCGGCCAAGGCCGCGGAGAAGCCGCTCGGTCAGTCGGTGGTCATCACCAACAAGGCCGGCGCGAACGGTGCGGTCGGCGACAAGGAGGTGCTCGCCTCCCCCGCCGACGGCTACACCATCGGCCTGGCGGTGAAGTCGCTGTTCGCGATCACGCCGCTCGCCGTCAAGGACCCGAGCGCCATCCAGGTCGACAACATGGAGATCGTGGCGACGCTGACCCAGGAGGACTACGTCCTCGTCGTCAACGCGGCCTCTCCGTACAAGACCCTCGACGACCTGCTGAAGGCCCCCAAGATCCGGTACGCCACCGCCGGGGTGGGCACCGGCGCCCAGCTGTCCCAGGCGCTGCTGTTCAAGGCCGCGAACGTGAAGGCCACGGACGTGCCGTTCGATGGTGGTGCGCCGGCCACGACCGCCCTGCTCGGCAACCAGGTGGAGGCGCTGTCCGCCTCCCTCGCGGAGACCATGGAGCAGATCAAGGGCGGCAAGCTGCGCCCGCTGGCGGTCTTCTCGGAGAAGCGGAGCACGTACCTTCCCGAGGTGCCCACCGCCAAGGAGAAGGGCTTCGACGTCGTGGTGGACCAGCGGCGCTTCATCATCGCGCCGAAGGGCCTGCCCGCCGACGTCGCCAAGAAGCTCAACGACTCCTTCGCGGAGGCCCGCAAGGACGCGGCGTACGACAAGTTCCTCAAGGACAACTACATGGAGCGCTGGGAGGTCTCCGACGAGGAGGCCCGCCAGCACCTCAAGGACGCCGCCAAGCAGTACGCGGACCTGACGGCGAAGTTCCAGCTCACCTTCGGTTCGGGCAAGTGATCGCAGAAGAGAGCGCGCCACCCGGTGAGCGTGCCGTCGTCGACGGCACGCCCCCGGTTACCGAGCTGCCCGAGGGGGAAATCCCCTCGGGCGGCCCGGGCCACGCGGTGCTGGCCGGGGTCGTCCCCGTCCTGCTCGGCCTGGTCACCATGTGGCTCGCCAGGGACCTCGGCCTCGGCACGCTGACCGATCCGGGCCCGGGTCTGTGGCCGATGATCGTCGCGGTGCTGGTGCTGCTCACGGGTGTCGGCATCCTGCTCAGAGCCCGTCAGGCGACGGACACCGAGGCGTTCACCCGGGGCGCCGTCGTGGTGGTCATCGCCGCCGCCAGCCTGGCCCTGTACGCGTTCCTGTTCGAGCTCGTCGGCTTCGAGATCCCCACCGTGCTCCTGCTGGTGCTGTGGCTGAAGTTCTTCGGCAACGAGAACTGGCGCACCACGGCGGTCGTTTCGGTGGTCGCGACGGCGGCTGCGTACGCGCTGTTCATCACCGCGCTCGGGGTGCCGCTGCCCCACCTGATCGCCATCTGACCGACCTGGCTCACCGACCGCTTCAGGGCCGAGAGGAGATCCGCCATGGACCTAGCCCCCGTGCTTTCCGGGTTCGCGGTGGTGTTCGAACCACAGAACCTGCTGTACTGCCTGATCGGCGTGACGCTCGGCATGCTGGTAGGCGTCCTGCCAGGTCTCGGCCCGGCCGCCACCATCGCCATCCTGCTGCCGATCACCTACGGCATCGACCCCGCCGCGGCGGTCATCCTCCTCGCCGGCATCTTCTACGGTGCCCAGTACGGCGGGACGATCACCTCGGTCCTGCTGCGGCTGCCCGGGGAAGCCTCGTCCGTGGTCACCGCCATCGACGGTTACCAGATGGCCCGGCAGGGCAAAGCCGGCTCAGCCCTGGGCATCGCCGCGATCGGCTCCTTCATCGGCGGCACCGGGTCGATCATCCTGTTGACCCTCGTCGCGCCCTTCGTCGCCAACTTCGCGCTGGAGTTCGGACCGGCCGAGTACACCATCCTCGCCCTGATCGGCATCTTCCTGATCGCCACCCTGGGCAACGGCACCCTGATCAAGAGCATCGCCGCGGCCGGTGTGGGTCTCATCCTCGCCACCGTCGGGCTCGACCCGATCGTCGGCACCGCCCGGTTCACCTTCGGCAGCGACCAGCTGGCGGACGGGATCGACTTCGTCATCGTCGCGATGGGCCTGTTCGGCGTCGGCGAGATCCTCTACAACCTGGAGCACCGGCTCCGGCCACAGCCGGCCGTACTGTCGTTCGGGCGGGCCATCCCGACCCGCCTCGAGTGGCTCGGGGCCCGGCTGGCCATCCTGCGCGGATCGGTGGTCGGCTTCGTCCTCGGCGTGCTGCCCGGCGGTGGCGCCACCATGTCCTCGCTCGTCGCCTACGCCGTGGAGAAGCGCTCGGCCAAGGATCCGTCCCGGTTCGGCAAGGGCGCGATCGAAGGGGTGGCGGGCCCGGAGAGCGCCAACAACGCCGCCGCGACGTCGTCGTTCATTCCGCTGCTGACCCTCGGCATCCCGGCGAACGCGACCATGGCCGTGCTCTTCGGCGCGCTGCTGCTGCAGGGCATCCCGCCGGGGCCGCAGCTCATCGTCGACCACCCCGACGTGTTCTGGGGCGTGGTCAACTCCATGTACGTCGGGAACATCCTGCTGCTGCTGCTCAGCATCCCGCTGATCGGGGTGTTCGTGCGGCTGCTCAAGGTCCGCGCGGCGATCCTCGCGCCGCTGACCGTGCTCATCACCATGATCGGCGTGTACAGCATCCGGAACAACGTCTTCGACATGTTCCTGGTCGTCGCGCTCGGCCTGGTCGGGTACGGGATGAAGAAGCTCGGCTTCGAGCCCGGCCCGTTCGTGCTCGCCTTCGTCCTCGGCGAGTTGCTGGAGTCGTCCTTCCGCCGGTCGATGCGGCTCTTCGGAGGCGACCTCGGCGGCTTCGTCCAGCGCCCGGTGTCGGCCGTGCTGGTCGCCGTCTTCGTGCTGACCGTGGTCGTCGTGCCGGTGCTGCGCGCGGTCCGTGGCCGGCAGGCGGCGCGCGCCGAGCGGGAAGTCGTCGGCGTCTGACCCCCGATCGCACCGCCGTCTGAAAGGAAGACAAATGGCAGTCCTGCTCGGCTACCTGCCGACCCCGCAAGGCGAGGCGGCCTTCGCCCGCGCCCTCCAGGAGGCCGCGCTGCGCTCGACCACGCTCGTCGTCGTCAACTCGGCCCGGACCGGCGCCCTCGTCGACCCGGCCCTGGCCGACGACGCCGACCTGGCCCGGCTGCGCGCCGCGGCCGACGCCGCCGGGGTGCCGGTGGAGATCCGCCAGCCGGTCGCCGAGCACGGCGCCGCCGCGGACCAGCTCATCGACGCGTCGGCCGAGGAGGGCGTGGACCTGCTCGTGATCGGTCTGCGCCGCCGCTCCGCGGTCGGCAAGTTCGTGCTGGGCAGCAGCGCGCAGCGGGTGCTCATGGAAGCCCACGCCCCGGTGCTCGCCGTCAAGGCATAGGCCGACCGGCGACCAGAGGAGAGACGACGTGCAGGGCGTGCTGACGGGCTTCGCCGTCATCATCGCCGTCATCGCCGTCGGCTACGCGCTCGCCCGCGGCGCGGTGCTGGGGCCGGAGGCGGCCACCGTGCTCTCCCGGGTCGCGTTCTTCGTGGCGACGCCCGCGCTGCTGTTCGAGACGGTGGCCCGGGCCGACGTCCACGCGGTCCTCTCGTCCGCCCTCGTCGTCACGGTGGTGAGCACCACCGCCGTGGCGACACTGTTCGTGGTCGTCGCGAAGCTGTGCTGGCAGCGCTCCGTGCCGGAGGCGACGATCGGCGCGCTGGCCTCCTCGTACGTCAACGCGGCGAACATCGGCATCCCGGTCGCGGTCTACGTCCTCGGTGACGCCTCGTTCATCGCGCCGATCCTGATGTTCCAACTGGTCGTGATGGCGCCACTGGCGTTCGCCGTCCTCGAGCTGACCACGGCGCGGAGCCGGCCGTCGCTGTTCACGGCGGTGACCCAGCCGCTGACCAACCCGGTCACCGTCGCCTGCGCCCTGGGCCTCGTGGTCAGCCTGACCGGCTGGTCGCCACCGGAACCGGTCCTGCGACCGATCGGGCTCGTCGCGGCGATGGCGGTGCCCGCCACACTGATCGCCTACGGCGTCTCCCTGCACGGCGCGCCGGCCCCCGGCTCCGGCGACACGGGACGCGACGTCCGGCTCGCCGTCCTCCTCAAGACGGTGGCCCAGCCCGCCATCGCCTACCTCGTCGCCCGCTTCGCGATGGGCCTGACGCCTCCCCTCGTGCTGGCCTGCACGGTGACCGCGGCGCTACCGACCGCGCAGAACGTCTTCGTCTACGCGGTCCGGTACGGTCGGGGCGCGATCCTGGCGCGCGACTCGGTGCTGCTGTCGACCGCGGCCGCGGTTCCCGTGCTGCTCGGCGTGGCGCTGCTCGCGAGCTGAGCACCGCCACGCGACCCCGGCCCGCGGATCGGCTCGGGCTCGTGCCGTCCGCTAGCCGAGCGGGCCGACCTCCCGCTCGATGGCGGCCCGCAGCTCCGGACCGGCCAGCACCGTCCGGGCCGCCTCCATCACCGGGGCGAGGAAGACGTCCGGGCCGGGCTCGCCGGCGACCGCGCCCAGCGCCG
>JAEVHO010000055.1 GCA_016802835.1 Micromonospora sp. ATA32
CGCGCGCCCGGCCGCGGGCGGCAAGGGCCCCCGGAAGCCGGTCACCCCGGTCAAGGTCAGCCAGGGCCGTTCCTGGGGGCCGATCGCCCTCTTCGCCGCCGTCGGCCTGCTGGCCGTCGCGATCATCGGGTACGGCGCGTACGCGGCATTCCAGGGCTCGAAGCCCTGGGAGGACCGCGCCAACGGCATCGACGGCATCGTCAACTACCGGGAGAAGGACAAGGACCTGGTCAAGGGCGGCAACCACCAGCAGGGCTCGATCAAGTACACGGTCCTCCCGCCGGTCGCCGGGCCGCACAACGGGACCTGGCAGAACTGCATGGGGGATGTCTACGACGCCCCGATCGCCAACGAGCACGCGGTGCACAGCCTGGAGCACGGCGCGGTCTGGATCACCTACCGCCCCGATCTGCCGGCCGACCAGGTCGCCAAGCTCAAGAGCAAGGTCCAGGGCAAGGAGAAGCTGATGCTCAGCCCGTTCGACGGGCTGGACAAGCCGATCTCGCTGCAGGCCTGGGGTTACCAGCTCAAGGTCGACAACGCCGACGACGGCCGGATCGACGAGTTCATCAAGGACCTCAAGGTGAACGCCTCCATCGAGGGGCCGACCGCGCTCTGCAACCAGGGCGTGACGGCGACCGGCACCACGCCGCGCGACCTCGGCCAGCAGGCGCCTGAGCAGCCCACCCAGTAAGGACGGCGATGACTGCCCCCGCGACGACGGACCCCGGCACCGACGAGACCCCGGTCACCGACGACGGTGGCCGGGGGGCCGCGCGCCGCTTCGGCACGCTGGCGGTGGCCGCTGCGGTCGTGGTCGGCCTCCTCCTCGGGTACGCCGGCGGCCTGCTGACGCCCCGGCTCACCCGGCCCGGTGACGCCTCGGCCGAGGCGGGCTTCGCCCGGGACATGACCAGCCACCACGCGCAGGCGGTGGAGATGGGGCTGATCGCCTTCCAGCGGGGCGCCGACCCCGAGGTCCGCACCATCGGCGGCGACATCGCCAGCGGTCAGCAGGGCGAGATCGGCACCATGCAGACCTGGCTGCGCTCGTGGGCGCTGGACCCGACGGGCTCGCAGCCGGCGATGGCCTGGATGCCGGACGGCGCCGGCCTGGTCAGGAACGGGCTGATGCCCGGCATGGCCACCCCGGAGGAGATGGCGAAGCTGCGGGCTGCTCAGGGGCACGAGCTGGACGTGCTCTTCCTGCAGATGATGGTCAGGCACCACCTGGGCGGGATCCACATGATCGACGGCATCCTCGACGCCACCGACGAGCCGGACGTGGTCCGCACCGCGCAGACCATGAAGAACACCCAGCAGAACGACCTCACCAACCTGCAGGCCGCCCTCAAGCGCCTCGGTGGCTGACCCTCCACCGGCGAGTTTTAGTCCCTTTCGCGGCATTGAAGGTTCTACAACCTATTGCGCTGGTTAGAGACTTTTCTACCCACATATCGTGACCAGATGCGATTCGGGCTCGTTGCGCAGGACGTGGGGGTTGCACTCAGAGACGCAGGGCGTTCGGTCACCAGCTGGTGCCGGCGCCACACCATCGGCGGTGACGGGGCGGTGGCAGCCGTCCGTCGCGGACAGCGGCAGGGCGAGCCGGGAACGCTCAGCCGCGAACAGGAACTCGAACTGATCGACGTCCTGCGGGGCGTCTACCCCGACGAGTTCGACCTGGACGAGGAGCTGTGGACGCGGCAGAGCCTCACCACGCTCATCCAGCGCCGGTTCGACCTGGCGATGGACGTCGGCGTGGTCGGGGCGTACCTGCGGGCCTGGGGGTTGGGTCCGCGGGAGCCCCGGGAGCGGGCCTGCGGGCTCTGCGTCGGCGCGGTGGAGCGCTGGGTACGCGGCGAGTACCCAGCGATCACCCGGGCCGCCCAGGAACACCTCGCCGACGTCTACTGGATCGGCCGGGTACGCCTGCGCGGGACCATGCCGGCGGCCGACGTGATCTCCGCCGTGTCGTCGCGGGGCCGCGTCCGCTTCATGATCACCACGCCGTCGGTCGACCCGCCGCTGCCCCGCGACTTCGTGCTGCGACTCAGCGGCGCCGAGGAGAGCACCGTGCACCTGATCGTCGACGGCTCCTGGCCGAAGAACGAGTGGCCGCGCCGGCTTCCCCGCCGGATCGTGCTGCACCCGCTGCCCAGCTGCGGACGCCCGGTCGCGGCGGCCTGACCCTGCTGCGGCTTTCCGATCATGGAGTTGACGGCGACGCCGATCGTTGCTGCCGCCGCCAACTCCATGATCAACGATGGTGGTGACGGCGGCAGGGTCGGGCAAACGGCTCGCCGGATACCGATTCGGTGTTCGCGGAGGGGCTTTGCTACTCTTCTCGGGTCGCTGAGCCCCCGTAGCTCAGGGGATAGAGCACCGCCCTCCGGAGGCGGTGGCGCAGGTTCGAATCCTGCCGGGGGCACCAGAGTTGACCAGCACGAAAAGGCCCCTGACCAGGCAAAACCCGGTCAGGGGCCTTAATTATGTGTCCGGCTGTGTCCGGCCGTCAGTGGTCCGTGGCGGGCGTCTGTGCCGAATGCGTGCCGAAGTTTGGGCGGGCGTCGGGGTCGTGGCCGAGCGCCCGCTCGATGCGCTGCCGGAGAGCCGCGTCACCGCCGTCAAGGCACTTGGCGTAGATCCGGAGCAGCACCTCTACCGACTGCCCGGCCCACTCGGCTACCTGGGTCGGCGGCACTCCCCCGTTGAGCCAGGTCGACACGGCGGCGTGCCGCAGGTCGTACGGGGTGCGCGCCAGCAGTGTGGTTCGACCCGGTGTGGTCGACCATCGCTTACCGGTACGACGGATGAACGCCGACCTCGGCCGACTGCTCGGCGGGGTCGGCGCGGTGCTGCTCGACTTCGACGGGCCAGTGTGCAGCATCTTCGCCGGGTACCCGCGCCGCAGGTTGCCGCCGAACTGGTCGACGTGCTCCGGCGGCACGGGGTCGACGTGCCGCCGGATCTCGCCAGCGAACCGGACCCGCTTGAGGTGCTCCGTCGCACCGGCGCGGCCGGCGACCAGGGCGTCACGCGGGCGGTAGAGGACGCGCTCTGCGCGGCCGAACGCCGGCCGTCGAGACTGCCGAACCGACGCCGTACGGCCGGGAGGTCATCGTCGCTGCCCGGCAGGCCGGGATGCCGGTGGCGGTGGTCAGCAACAACTCGGCCGGCGCGGTCAGCGCCTACCTGGCAGCGCACCGGCTCGCCGCGTACGTCTCGCCGGTGGTCGGCCGGGCGTACGCCGATCCGGACCGCATGAAGCCCAACCCGGAACCGATTTTGCAAGCCGTGCATGCCCTCGGCAGACCGGCGAGCCGGTGCGTGCTGGTTGGCGATTCGCTATCGGACATCGACGGAGCGCGGGCGGCAGGAGTGCTGGTGGTCGGCTACGCAAATCGCTTGTCCAAGGTTGAGAGGTTCCGGGCCGCCGGAGCGGACGTGGTGATCACGAGCATGGGTGAGATAGCAGCAGCCACCTAGCCTGGCCAGGTGATCACACCCGCACCGACGGCCTACCTGGCCACCCGACCGTGGGAACTAGGCGACGTGGCCACCTGGATCGGCGCACTGGCCAACGTCGCCACCGTCATCCTCGCCCTGGCTGCGGCCATCGTCGGGTACCGCGTGTACAAGGTCGAATCCGGGCGCGATGCCCGAGCCGAGCTGGACCGCCGCGAACGGGCGCCAGTTCGTCGCAGGCATCCCACCAGCCATGTTGGGCGAACACGACCTGCGGGTCGAGGCTGGGGTTGAGCCTGGCACGGGCCCGGACGCGGCCGTGCGGGGTGTCCAGGCAGACCCAGTCGCCCGCGGTGATGCCGCGGGCCGCGGCCGTGGACGGGTGCATCTCGACCTGCATCGTTACTCCTGGCTGGTTGCGGGTAGCCCTGGACGATCATGGGTGCAGCCCTTAAGTGATCACTCCTCTTGCGACAGAAGGTGATCAGCTCAAGGGCTGCGGTGATCAGCGTGCACGACGCCGGGCGGGGCGTGGCGGTCGCGAATTGGCGGGCTTCCGGCCCCGGCCTGCATTAACGTCATGCCGGTCGGGTTCGATAGCCGCCTCTCCGCACTTTGGTATGAACCGCCGACACCATCAGCATGGGACCCTCAAGTACCGGTTGAGGGTTCGTATGCTGACAGGTTGGGTGCACACATTCAGACATATCACCACAGCCTGGCGAATGCGCTGGTTAGGATGCTGGACCCGGGCCAACGGGAGTTGTCGCAGTCCGAGCCTCGCACGGCGTTCGCCGAACAGCTGTAGCAGGTCACGGTTGTGCGGGGTGGTCGCAGGTTCGAGCCGTGTTCATGAAGCTCGTCCACGCGTTGGCAGTAAGGACGATGTGTCCCACTCCCCATAGGCATAGGTCCCTGCCGTGGCCGCTCGCGGTACCGTGCTCATCGGCTTGCTGGACCGCGCGATGTGCGGCTGAGCGGTGCCCGTTGACACCCGCGCTCCCCGCCGGCGCCGCGACGGCAGCGTCCGCGTGCGCGCGGGCGCTGCCGCCGCGGCGGTGTCCCGGCTACACGTACTGGTCGTGGCGGGCCCACAGTTCGACCCATTCGGCGTGGGTCAGGGTGCGGCCCGCCGCGCCGATCTCGGCGAGTTCGCGGAAGTATGCCTCGCGTGGTGCGCCCGGTGCGAAGAGGATGAGCATCGCCGCGGGGTCGTCCGTGTCGTTGTAGAAGCCGTGAGAGCCGCCCTCGGGTACGTACAGGAAATCGCCCGGCCCGGCTTTCACCCAGCGGCTGCCGTCGTACAGGCTGACCGTACCGGCCGTAACGTAGAACGACTCGGAGAAGGTCTTGTCGAAGTGGGTGTCGGCGCTGCCGGTGCGGGGAAGTATCCGCCATTCATACAGGCCGAACCGCCCCTGGGTGGCGGTGCCGGGTGCGACGAACCGGGCCACGCTGCCCGAACTCAAGGTCACCTGCTCCGCATCGGCGGCCAGATGAAGACCTTCCCGTGCCGGGTTGACGATGTCAGTCATGGTTCCCTTTCAGGAGATGTTCTGAACGCCCACGCGACGGGTCCGCCGGAGGCGTCCTACCCGGCCGGACGAGTTCGCCGATGACCCCGGCGAGGTGGGCTTGGCTGTCGTGGTACAGGCGGAGGCCGAAGCTGATCCGGGCCACCCCGAGGTCGGCCAGCCTGGCCGGGGTGTGCCGGTCGGCGAGGATGTTGACCGGCACGCCGCTGGCGGCGACCAACTCGGCGATGGCGGCCTCATCGGACAGCAGGATCGGGTAGACGCAGTCCGCGCCCGCGGCCTGGTATAGCCGGGCCCGGCGCATGGTCTCGGCCAGGCGTGCGCCGGGCGCACCGCCCGACGTCGTCAGGTACGTGTCGATACGGGCATTGATGACCAGGTCGACGCGGCACCGGCGACTCGCCGCGCGCACCTCGGACAGAAGGTCCGCCTGGCGCTCGGCATCGATGAGCACGCCGGTGCGCGGATCCGAGTCCTCCAGGTTGCAGCCTGCTGCACCGGTAGCCGCGAGACGCTCGACCAGTTCCGCGGGGCCCATCCGGTAGCCGCGTTCCAGGTCGGCGGTGACCGGAACCGCCACCGCGGCGGCTATCCGGGCGATCGCGTCGAGCATCTCGCCGACCGGGGTGGCTTCCCCATCGCCATAGCCGAGGCTGTCGGCGATCGCGGCGCTGCTGGTCGCCACCGCCGGCAACCCCGCCGCGGCGACGAGGCGGGCGGACCGGCAGTCCCATACGTTCGGCAGCAGCAGCGGAGAACCCCGCCGGTGCAGATCGCGCAGGACGTCGGCCTTACTGTTGACGACCGCGGCCGGGTCGCTGGCCTCCCGGTGCTCGGCTCCGGGAGACCAGCGACTGGGCGGTGTCACGCCAACGGCCACGCGTGGGCGGTGGCGCCCAGCCGGTTCCAGGCGTTGATCACGGTGATCGCCCAGATCAGCTCGGCCAGCTCCACCTCGGTGAAGTGCTCGGCCGACCGGGCGACCGTCTCATCGCCGACCGGCGCCTCGCTCAACCGGGTCATCGCCTCGGTCAGCTCCAGCGCGGCCCGCTCCCGGCCGGTGAAGAACGGTGTCTCCCGCCACACCGGCAGCGCGAACAGACGACGTGCGTCGTCACCGCCGGCCACGGCGTCGCGGGTGTGCGTGTCGACGCAGTAAGCGCAGCCGTTGATCTGCGAGGCCCGGGTGCGGACCAGTTCCAGCAGGCCGGCCTCCAGGCGGGTGTCCCGGGCGGCGGTGTCCAGGGCGTTCATGGCCTTGTTGATGTGCGGAGCGAGGTCGCCGACGGCGACGCGGACCGGAATCTGAGTGATCACGTTGGTCATGACGACGACCGTACGCGGCCAATTGGATCCCTGCTAAGGTCCATTCGCATGTCAATGAGTTGGGCCAATCTCGGCGTGGATCTGCACCTGGACCTCGACGCCGTCGGCGGCCGGCGTTTCGCGCTGGAGCGGGCACTCCGCGAGGCGATCCGGTCCGGACGTCTGGCGCCGCGGACGAGGCTGCCGTCGACCCGAGCGCTGGCGGCCGAGCTGAGCCTGGCCCGCAACACCGTGGCCGCCGCATACGAACAGCTGGTCGCCGAGGGCTACCTCGCGGCCCACACCGGATCGGGCACCACGGTCGTGGGGCTGCCCGAACGCCCCGTAGCCGGCACGCCGTCCGCGCCCACCGCCCTCGCGCCCCGCTACGACCTGCGGCCCGGCAGCCCGGACGTGACCACCTTCCCGGTCGATGCGTGGGTACGCGCCACCCGTCGCGCCCTGGCATCGGCGCCGGCGTCGGCGTTCGACTACTGCGATCCCCACGGCCGGATCGAGCTGCGCACCGCCCTGGCGGAGTACCTGGGCCGCACTCGCGGCGTGCTCGCCGACCCGGCGCACATCCTCATCTGCTCCGGATACGTCCAGGCCCTCGCCCTGCTCGCCAGACTCGTCAAGGGACCGATCGCGATGGAGGACCCCGGACTGGCGTTCCACCGCGACGTCGTCCGCCACGCCGGCGCCGACGTCCTCGCGCTACCCGTCGACGACCAGGGCGCGCGCACCGACGAGTTGGGACGCGGCGACCTGACCTCGGCGCGGGCCGCGGTTCTGACCCCGGCGCACCAGTACCCGACCGGCGTGACCTTGCATCCCGCTCGCCGGCACACCGCGGTCGCATGGGCCGGCGCCAGCCAGGGGCTGCTGATCGAGGACGACTACGACGGCGAATTCCGCTACGACAGGCAACCGGTCGGCGCGTTGCAGGGCATGGCTCCCGACAACGTCGTCTACGTCGGTACCGCTGCCAAGACCCTCGGCCCAGCCCTCCGGCTCGCGTGGATGGTCCTGCCCGAGCGGCTCGTCGAACCCGTCGCACGGGCCAAGCGCCTCACCGACCTGCACACCGAGGCCATCGGCCAGCTCACCCTGGCGGAGCTGATCACCAGCCACGCGTACGACCGGCATATCCGCGCCTGTCGACAGCACTACCGGCGCCGCCGCGACCTCCTCGTCGAACGCCTCGGCCATCACCACCGGCTGCACGGCATCGCCGCCGGCCTCCACGCCCTCATCCAGCTACCCGCCACCACCCCCGGCGAGGAAGCGATAGTCGAGCGCGCTGCCGGGCACGGCCTGGCCGTCAGCGGGCTCGGCTCACACTGGCACACCCCCGGTCGAGCCGAAGTTCAGGGCTTGATCATTGGATACGCCGCCCCCAGCCCGGCAAACTATCCGGCCGCACTGGACACTCTCGCCCGCACGCTCCGCGGCACCTGACAGCCACCCGACAACGAGCCCGACACCACAAAGGAACCCGAACCAGAGCGAGACGACTGACCAAACGAGCTACTTCGGCGGCAACGCGTATCGGCATTCGATCTTCAGTAGCGAATGTTTCCGCAGCTCAGATATTGTCGCGGATGCTCTGCGGGCCCCGCCGGGGGCACCAGACACGGAAGCCCGGGCCTGTGGCCCGGGCTTTTTCGTGCTCCCCCGCAGTGCTCCCCCCTTGGCGGGGCACTGCGGGGGACGGGGCCGCCGGTCAACCCGCCTCCCGGCGGGCCCGGGCGCGGCGCTTGCCCTCGTGCATCGCCTGCACCCGGGCGACCGGGATGCTCCGCCCCTGATCGACCAGGTCGGCCGGCAGCCGCTGCGGCACCGGCATCGCCTCGGCCCACGGGTCGCGGTCGGCGACCAGCGCCGGGACGGTACGCACCGTGAAGTCCGCGGGCGTCACCGAGCCGAGGTCGTCCCAGCCGACCGGGAACGACACCGGCAGCCCGGCCCGCAGCCGGGGGCTGTACGCGGCCACCGCGGTCGCCCCGCCGGCCCGCGTCGAGTCGACGAAGACCCGGCCGCCCCGGTCCTCCCGGATGAAGGCGGTGGTGGCGATCGTCGGGTCCAGCCGTTCGGCCCGCGCCGCGAGCGCCCGGGTCGCCGCGGCCATCTCCTCCGCCGTGGCCTGCTCGTCGACCGGCAGGAAGACGTGCACGCCCTTGGCCCCGCTGGTCTTGACCGCGCCGCTCAGGCCGGCGTCGGCCAGCGCCTGCCGGACCAGCTCGGCGGTGCGGACGACGAGATCGAACACGTCCCCCTCGGGCGGATCGAGGTCGAGGACCAGGTGGGTCGGACGGTCCAGGTGCTCGGCGGTGGCCAGCGTCGGGTGGTATTCCACCGCCCGCTGGTTGGCGAACCAGAACAGCGTCCGCCGGTCGTCGCAGAGGGCGTACGACACCTCGCGGTGGGACGCCTCGGCCCAGACCGGCACTCGCCGTACCCAGGACGGGGTGTACTTGGGCAGGTTCTTCTGCATGAACGGCTGCTGACCGCGCAGCACCCGGATCACCGAGAGCGGCCGGCCCCGCAGTCGCGGGAGGATCCGGTCGGAGACCGCGTCGAGATAGTCGACCAGGTCCCGCTTGCTGGCGTCGGCGCCCTCGAACAGCGGTTGGTCGAGATTGGTCAGCGGCACACCGTCCCGGGACTCCTCAGCGGCACCCATCCGCCCACCTTCCCGGCACCGGGGTCGATGGTCAACCAGGCTCGACGGAACAGTTGGGTCGGGGGTCCACCTCAGAGCAGAAGGTTGTCCGGCTCCGGTCAGAGCCAGAAGGTGTCGTGGCGCAGGAAGAACTCCGTCCGTTCCTCCTCGCTCCGGTCGGCCAGGTCGAGCAGCCCTTCGAAGTATCCTTCGCGCGGCGCGCCGGGGGCGAAGTGCAGCAGCATCGTGGCCGGCTCGCCGGACTCGTTCCGGAAGGCGTGTACCCCACCATCCCGCACGTGGACGAAGTCGCCGGGAACGGTGTCGATCCACCGGCGGCCGTCGTAGATACGGACCGAGCCGGCGAGATGAAGAACGACTCCGAGATGGACCGATGGAAGTGCGGTTCGGGACCGCTCGGCTGCGGGCCCATCTCCCAGCGGTAGAGGCCGAACTGGCCGTTGGTCGAGGCGCCGGTGGCCAGGTAGTGCACCGTGTTGCCGGACGGATAGACCAGCTCGGGCTCGTGGTCGGCGGGCCGGTAGGTGGCGCTCAGCTCGCCCTGCTCCCCGGAATAGCGCGGCGGGGGGTAGGTCATCGGGACTCCTCTCCGGCAGCGGCCCGGGCGGGCGCCACGGGCCTCGGGCCCGCGGGGGTGCGCCCCGCAACCGTCAGGAACGCATCGCCACCGGCCCGGATGGCGGCGAGCATGTCGACGGTACGGGCCCGGGGGCTGGCGTACAGCCCGAGCCCGGCCCGCCGGCCCCTCGGTACGACGGGTCACGCGAGGCGGTCCTCGCCGCGGTCGACCTGCCGCGGCTGTTCCTGGTGGAGGACGAGTACCGGCTGGCATGATGCGGGCCGAGTTGGCCTGGGTACGCGCGCTCGCCGACGACCTTCGCGCCGGGACGCTGACCTGGTCGGGCGACTGGCTGGCCGACTGGACCGGCGGCGCGCCGGCCGACGACACCGAGGGCTGACCCCGTCCGGCCGCCGGCCACCTGCTGCGGCGAACGCCACCCGATTGCGCTGACCGATCGGTCAGGGTCTGACCGATCGGTCAGGCATGCTGGCTCACGGGAGGTGACCGTCCGGCGACTCGTCGTCGCCGTCTGGCTCGTCGTACTCGTCGTACTCGTCGTACTCGGCTTCGCCGCGGCGACCCTGCGCGGCCCGACGGCCAGCAACTTCACCATGCCCGGCACGGAGTCCCATGGTCCCGTTCGTCGTTCAGACGCCGGCGGGGTAGGTCTCCATCTCGCCCGGGGCGCTGAGGGCGGGCAGCGGATGCAGGACGCTGGTCTCGTCGCACCAGATGAACGCGTCGTAGCGGTCGCCCAGCCGGGTCGGCACGTAATTGCCCCAGGACTCGAAGGACGGGTCGTAGACCACCCCGATGGCCCGGTGGTCGGCGGTCCCGGTCACCCAGTCCGGCTGGTCGTCGCCGCCGAAGACCAGCACCGCCCGCTCGGGCATCAGCTCGTGCAGCAGCCGCTCCACCGAACCGGGCCGGGCCGTGGCACGATCATCGCCTCGGCCGGCGACCCCCAGCGCGGCGCGGCCACCACCGTTCCCCGGTAGCCACCGAATCCGACCAGGACCACGTCCGCATCGCCGTACCGCTCGCGGCCCAGCTGACCGATGTTGATCATCCCGTCCGCGGCCATGTCGGTGGCCCGGGCGTCGCCGATGTGGGTGTTGTGCGCCCAGACGATGCCGCGGGCTTCCGGGCCGTACCGGTCCATCAGCCGGTCGAGCGTGTCGGCCATGTGCACGTCCCGGATGTTCCAGGAACCCGGTCCACCCTGGACCATCGCCCGGTAGTACCGCTCCGCGCCGGCCACCACCTCCGCGTTCTGCCAGGCCGAGAAGCGGTCCGGGCCGTCCGAGGCCGCCTGTTCCCGGGTACGCGCCAGCAGCCGTACCACCTCATCCTCACAGCGCGCCGAGACGAACCGGCTCGCCATGCCGTACTCCTCGACCCGCTTGCCGTACGGCTCGAAGCAGCGGTACGCCTCCTGCGCCGCCTCCAGCGAGGCCGGTTCCTCCTCGCCCAGGTAGTCGAAGATGGCCTGCATGGACTCCCAGAGGCTGTAGACGTCGAGCCCGTGGAAGCCGGCCCGCTCCGGCTCGGGCCGTTCCAGGTTCCACGCCCGCAGCCACTGGCAGAACCGGGCCACCTCCGCGTTCGCCCACATCCAGGTCGGCCAGCGCTCGAAGCGTTCCAGCGCGATCTGCGGGTCGGCCAGGCAACCGGGAGCCGCGGTCACGGAACGGTGCACCCGTTCGCAGTCCGGCCAGTCCCCCTCCACCGCGACGAACGAGAAGCCGCCCTCGGCGATCAGCCGCCGGGTGAGCTGTTCGCGCAGCCGGTAGTAGTCGTGAGTGCCGTGCGACGCCTCGCCGATCATGACCACCCGGGCGTCCCGGACACGCTCCAGCAACGGGTCGAAGTCGCTCGGCGCACCGAGCCGCTGTACCAGCATGTCGGGGCCTACCCGGGCCCCTGCCGGACAAACCGGCATGGCACCGTCCGGGCCCGGCGGCATGGCGCGTCCGGGTCTGGGGCATGCCGTGCCGGTGAGCGGGTAGCCCGGGGCATGACCGTCACCGGCGTGCAGTTGCAGGAGTACCTGGCCGGACTCGACTATCCGGTCTCCCGGGAGGACCTGGTCCGCTGGGGCCAGGAGAACGGAGCCAGCACCGAAGTGCTCCAGATGTTGCGGGCGCTGCCGGTGGAGCAGTTCGACTCGCCAGCCGAACTCAGCGAATCCCTGAACGCGTTGGCCTGACCCGGGCTCTCTGCCCCACCTCCGGGGTCCTCGACCGGGGCCAGGCAGCGCCGGCGCACCGTGCCGGCGCGGTGGATCAGTCGACCGTCACGATCAGCTGGGCGAACGGCGCCGGCTGGTCGATCCGGGCGGGCGGCTGTCTTCACCGGCGCCTCGCGGGCCCAGCCCCGCCGCACCCAGTACGCGTCGAACGCGTCGAAGGTGGACACCTCCAGCTCGACCACCCACTTGCAGGCGCCCACGTACGGACCGCCGACCTCGTTGGAGACGCAGCTGAGCGTGATGTCGCGTTCGATCGGCTCCCGGCCGAGCAGCCCGGCGCGATTTCTGCCAGCCACCGGCGGTTGCCCCGGTTCGCCCGGGGACACGCCCCGCTACAGGTCGACGGTGCGGCCCTCGGCGCGGGCGGTCTCCGCGGCGTCCAGCACGGCGACCACCTCGCGGCCGAACCGGACGTCGCAGCGATGGTCCCGGGTGCCCCCGTCGATCTCCTCCAGCAGCTGGTCGATCGCGGTGCCGTACGCGCTCAGCGCACTGCCGTCGCCCGGCGGCACGATCTCGATGCCGTTCTCGCCGAAGAAGACGACGTCCCGGGTGTTGGCCTCCAGCGGCGCGTCCAGGGTGAGCGACATGGTGCTGGTCGCGCCGCCGTCGTGGGTCAGCAGCAGGTGGACCAGCCCGCTCGGGCCGTCCGTGGCGGCGACCCGGTGCACCCGGCCGAGCACCGGCAGGATGATCGACAGCGCGTGCGGGCCGATGTCCCAGAGCGCCCCATGCTCGCGCCGCCACTGCGAGCCGCCGTACGGGCTGCCGGGCTGGTAGATCGAGGCGAACATGGTGGCCCGCGCGTGCTGCCAACCCCCGGCAGCGGCGGTGGCGGCGAGGAAGCCGGTGATGTTCGGGTGGAACCGCTGGGTGAAGAAGACGACCGAGGCGACCCCGGACTGTTGCGCGGCGGCGACCACCCGGTCGGCGTCGGCGAGGCTCAGCGCCAGCGGCTTGTCCAGCAGCAGGTGCCGGCCGGCGATGGCGGCCCGGACGGCGATGTCCGCCTGGATGTCCGGCGGCAGGGCGGCCGCGACCGCGTCGCACGCCTCGATCAGCGCGTCGACGTCGCCGAAGGCCGGTACCCCGTGCCGGTCGGCCAACGCCGCGGTCTTCTCCGGGTTGCGCCCCCACACCCCGACCAGCTCGGCGCGCGGATGCGCGTCGATCGCCGCCGCGTGCGTCTCCGCCGCCCAGTGACCGGTGCCGAACAAGCCGAACCCCAGCACGACAACTCCCGTCGTCAACCCCGCCACGGCGACCCGTGGCCGTGATCCACGCTAGTCCCCCGCCCCGCCAGCCGCAGTCAAGGCCCCCGAACCTCGTCCCCCAACCCGGAGGCTCGCCCGGCCGTCGCCGGTTCGCCCCGGGCCGACCCCCCTGAGCGCCTGGCCACCGTTCCCGAGCGCCAGGCCACCGTTCTGGGCGGCGCGCAGGCCTGTCGGGCGACCAGGACGACGGGGAGTACTACGCCGGTTAGTAGGCTGTGCCGGTGACCGAGACTCCGACGGGGTGCCGTCCGATGACCAGCGCAGCCCTCAGCCCGGCTCGCCGGTGGACGGGACCCTCGCGACGGCAACCATCGTGCTGTCGCTCGTACTCGCGGCGTGGGCGCTGGTGGCGGCGGCGCGCAACCGGCCGCCGGACCGGATCCAGCTCCTCGGCCTGGCCGTGCTGGAGGTCGGGCTGCTGGTGGTGGCCGCGCTGGCGTTGGTCGCGCTCGGCGGCGGGGACCGGCCGGGCGAGCCGGGCGCGTTCTTCGGCTACCTGGTGACGCTGGTCTGCCTGCCGCCGCTGGCGGCGGTGCTGGCCCGGATGGAGCCGACCCGCTGGGGCTCGGCGATCGTCTGCGCGATCTGCCTGGTCACGCCGGTCGTGGTGGTCCGGCTCCAGCAGACCTGGGAGGTGCTCGGTGGTTGAGACCGATGCGCCGCATCGCGCCACCAACCGGGGACCGGGCCGGCTGCTGATCGCGGTCTACCTGCTCTTCGCGATCGCCGCGACCTCCCGGGCCGGGCTGCAGATCGCCACCAGGTTCGACGAGGCGCCGGTGGCGTACCTACTCTCCGCGCTGGCCGCGGTGATCTACATCGTGGCCGCGGCGGGGCTCGCCCGCGCCGGCCACGGCGGCCGGCGCGTCGCGCTGGTCTGCTGCTCGGTGGAGTTCGTCGGGGTGATCGGCGTCGGGATCCTCAGCCTGACCGACAAGGCGCTCTTCCCCGACGAGACGGTCTGGTCGCAGTTCGGCAGCGGGTACGGCTATATCCCCTTGGTGCTCCCGGCGCTCGGCCTGTTCTGGCTCTGGCGCACCCGCAACGACCCGGCCTGACCCCGGCGGGCGGTGACCCGCCGGGGCGGTCGGGGTCAGTCCTTGGGGCCGCCGGCCACGTAGATCACCTGGCCGGAGACGAAGGACGCGCCCTCGCTGGCCAGGAACGAGATCGTGTGCGCGACGTCCTCGGGACGGCCGGGCCGGCGGACCGGGATCTCGGCCGCGGCGTGCTGCTGCAGCGCCTCGAAGTCGACCTTCATCCGGGCCGCGGTCGCCGCCGTCATGTCCGTGACGATGAAGCCGGGCGCCACCGCGTTCACGGTCACCCCGAACGGGCCCAGCTCGATGGCGAGCGTCTTGGTGAAGCCCTGCAGGCCCGCCTTGGCGGCGGAATAGTTCGCCTGCCCCCGGTTGCCCAGCGCGGAGGTGCTGGAGAGGTTGACGATCCGCCCCCACTTCCGCTCCACCATGTGCTTCTGGGTGGCCTGGCTGAACAGGAACGCGCCGCGCAGGTGCACGCCCAGCACGGTGTCCCAGTCCGCGTCGGACATCTTGAACAGCAGGTTGTCGCGAAGCACGCCGGCGTTGTTGACCAGCACCGTCGGCGCGCCCAGCTCGACGGCCACCCGCTCGACGGCCGCCTCGACCTGGGCCCGGTCGGCCACGTCGGCGCTGACGCCGAGGGCACGCCCGCCCGCGGCGGCGATCGCGTCCACGGTCTCCTTCGTCGCCGACTCCTCGATGTCGACCACGGCGACGGCCATCCCGTCGGCGGCCAGCCGGCGGGCGGTGGCCGCGCCGATACCCCGCGCCGCCCCGGTCACGATGGCGACGCGCTGCTCCTCCGACATGATTACCTCCCGGTAACTTGTGGCTCGATCGAAGGAGCTTAACCCCCGGCAGCCGACCGGGGGCAGCCGCCGGGTCGGGGGTCAGATGCCGGTGGCGCGGCAGAGGCGGATCCAGCGGTAGCCGTACCCGGACAGCTTCAGCGCGTCGAGCTTGCCGACCTCGCCGTAGCCGCGGTCGGAGAGGACGTCCGTCGGCAGATCCGCCTCGGGCGCGAGCGTGCTGAGGTCCACCTCGACGTCCTCGGTGCCGAGGTTGTGCAGGAAGACCATCGTCCCGGTCGGTCCGTCGGCCCGGTGCGCCAGCACCCCCGCGGGCATCGCGACGTCGATGTGAGTGGTCGAGCCGGAGCCGATCTCCGGCGCCTCGCGCAGGGTACGGATCATCCGCTCGAACCAGGCCAGCAGCGACTTCGGGTCGCCGCGCTGGGCGGTCACGTTGACCTTCTGGTAGCTGAACTCACCCTTGTCGATGACGGGGCGGACCAGCTTCTCCGGGTCGGCGGTGGAGAAACCGGCGTTCGGCTTGTACGACCACTGCATCGGGGTGCGGATCGCCTCGCGCCCCTTCAGCGACAGGTCCTCACCCATGCCGATCTCCTCGCCGTAGCGCAGCACAGGGGTGCCGCGCAGCGAGAACTGCAGGGCGTACGCCAGCTCGATGCGACGCCGGTCGTTGCCGAGCATGGAGGCGAGCCGGCGCCGGATGCCCCGGTCGTAGATCCGCATGTTCTCGTCCGGGCCGAACTGCTCGTACACCTGGTTGCGCTGCTCGGCGGTGAGCCGGGACAGGTCGATCTCGTCGTGGTTGCGCAGGAAGGTGGCCCACTGGCAGCCGGCCGGCAGGGCCGGGGTGTCCCGCAGCGCGTCGATCACCGGCTCCGGGTCCTGTCGCGCCAGCGCCAGGATCAACCGGCCGTTGAGCATGAAGTCGAAGAGCATGTGCAGCCGGTTCGCCGAGCCGCCGCCGTCTCCGAAGTAGACCGGCAGCTGGTCCGGCTCGACGTTCGCCTCGGCCAGCAGGATGCCGTCGCCCCGGCGCCACTGCACGTGCTGGCGCAGTTCGGTGAGGAACTCGAGATCCTTGGGCGAGTTGGGGTTGCCCGGCTCGGTCAGCTCGATGATGAACGGCGCCGCGTCGATCCGGAACCCGGAGACGCCGAGCTGCAGCCAGAAGGAGACGATCTTCTTGACCTCTTCCCGGACCTTCGGGTTGGTGAAGTTGAGGTCCGGCTGGAACGTGTAGAACCGGTGGTAGAACCAGGCCTTGGCGGTCCGGTCGTAACTCCAGGTCTCCCGCTGCTCCCCGGGGAAGACCATGCCCTGGTAGCGGTTCTCCGGCTCCTGGTCGGACCAGACGTACCAGTCCCGGTACGGCGAGTCGGGCGAGGAGCGCGCGGACTGGAACCACGGGTGCTCGTCGGAGGTGTGGTTGACCACCAGGTCGATGATCACCCGAATGCCCCGGTTCTGCGCCTGGTGCAGCAGTTCGGCGAAGTCGCCGAGGGTGCCGAACCGGGGTTCGACGTTGTAGAAGTCGGTGGCGTCGTAGCCGTCGTCCTTGTTCGGGGACGGGTGGATCGGGTTCAGCCACAGACACGTGACGCCCAGCCGCGCCAGGTAGTCGAGCCGGCCGATGAGGCCACGGATGTCACCCACCCCGTCGCCGTCGGAGTCCGCGTACGTGTCGATGTCGATGCAGTAGACGACCGCCTCGGAATACCACCTGTCACCCATGCCCGGTTACCTTCTCCGGTCCGCCGGCCCGGTAAACCCGGAGGGCTGAGCGCCGGATCGAGGTGGACCGGGTCACCACAGGCGTGGCCGGGCGATTCCCGGGTACCACCGTACGATCCCCGGCAGCAGGCGGAAGGACGACGAGGACCATGGCGCTCGCCCAGAACATCGATCCGTCCCAGTTCACCGGTCTGACGGGCTGGGTGGCGAGCGTCATCGACTCGCTCGGCGCGGTGGGCGTGGCCCTGCTGGTCGCCCTGGAGAACATCATCCCGCCGATCCCGAGCGAGATCGTGCTGGCGATGGCCGGTTACCTCTCCGCCGCGGGCCGGTTCAACGTGGTGGTGATCGTGCTCGCCGCGACGGCCGGCTCGCTGGTCGGTGCGCTGATGCTCTACTGGCTCGGCGCCGCGCTCGGCGAGGAGCGGCTGAAGCGGTGGCTGGACCACATCCCGCTGGTGGACCGCGACGACCTGGAGAACGCCGACCGCTGGTTCGAGCGGCACGGGCGGTGGGCGGTGCTGATCGGCCGGTTGGTGCCGGTGGTCCGCAGCCTGGTCTCCGTACCGGCGGGGGCGAACCGGATGCCGCTGGGCGAGTTCGTCCTGCTGACCACGCTGGGCAGCGGGGTGTGGAACACGGCGATGGTCGGTCTGGGGTTCACCCTCGGCTCCCGGTGGCAGGACGTCGGGAAGTACAGCGACTGGTTCAACTACGCCATCTTCGCGATCTTCGCCTTCATGATCGTCAGCTGGGCAGTGAAGAAGGTGCGTCGCCGCCGCGCGCGGCGCGACCGGCAGTCGGTGACCGCCGGTCGCTGACCGCTGCGCGTCCGCTCAGCCGAACTGCGCGGTGATCAAGGTGAACTCCCAGGTGTTCTGGGCGATGCCGCTGCAGTTGGAGACCACTCCCCCGCCCGCACACGGCCGATCCCGGTTGACCGACCAGAAGGTGAACCGGCCCAACCCGCGCGCCTTCGCCCAGTCCCGGATCTGGGTCCAGGTCGCCGGCGTGGTGAGCTCCTGCTGGTCGGAGAGGCCGTTCATCCCCGAGATGCCCATGTGCCCGTACGCGGTGGCGTCGGACCAGCCGAAGGCGTTCTTCAGCGTATTCTTCAGCGCCTCGGACGCGTTGACCGTGTTCTGGTACATGTTCGCGCCGCCACCGAAGTCGAACGGCATGATGGTGAAGGTGTCGATGTTCGCGCCGAGCGCGGCGGCCTGGTTGATCAGCCGGGTGCCGTAGTACGACGGGCCGGTCGTCGTCGTGCCGAAGGTGACGATGGTCCGGATGCCCGGGTTGTTCTGCTTGACGATCTTCAGCGCGCCGAGGATCCGGTCCTGCACCGCCTCGTTCTCGAACTCGTCGCTGTTCTCGATGTCGACGTCGATCGCCTTGAGTCCGAACGCGTTGATCACCTGCTGGTACGCCCCGGCGAGCGCGCTGGCGGAGGAGCAGTTCGGGCCGAGCTTGTTGCCGCTCCAGCCGCCGATGGACGGGATCACGTCGCCGCCGGCCGCCCTGATCGCGGAGATGGTGGCGGCGTGCGCGCCGCCGGTGAGCGGGCCGGTGCCGTCCCAGGCCGGGGTGCAGCCGCCGCCGGAGAGCACGAACGCGATGGTGAACCACCTGATCCCGGTCGCCGCCATCACGGTCGCCGGCGCCGGCGGGTCACCCCAGCCCGGATAGAGGTAGGGCGCAGCCGCCATCGGCCCGGCGCCACCGCCGCCGGTGCAGCCGGTGGTGCTGGCCGCGACCGCCGCGACTTCGCCGATTCACCGGTCGCGTTGTACGCGGCCACCGTGTAGCTGTGCGTCGAGCAGGCGGCCAGCCCGGAGACGGTCGCCGACGTGCCGGTGACCGTGGCGCGGACGGTGGAGCCCTCGTAGACCCGGTAACCCGTCACCGTGCCGCCGGCCGCGTTCCAGGCCAGCGCGACCGACGACGCGGTCGTACCGGTGACCCGCAGGCCGCCCGGCGTGCCCGGCGCGGACGGGCCGCCGCCCCCGCCCCCGGTGCAGGCGCCGCCGTTGACCGTGCAGTTGGCCGGGTCGCCGTTGCCGCTGACGATGAAGCCGAACGAGGTGCTCGCCCCGGGGGAGAGCGTGCCGTTCCAGGACTGGTTGACCGCGGTGACGTGCTGGCCCGAGGTGCTCAGCAGGGCGTCCCAGTAGGAGCCGACCGACGAGCCGGACGGCAGGTCGAACTGGACGTTCCACGAGCTGATCGTCGACGAGGTGTTGTTGCTGACGGTGAACTTCGCCTCGTACCCGCTGCCCCAGCTGGAGGTGCGGACGAAGGCGGCCGTGGCTGCGGACGCGGCCGGCGGGGCCACGACGGTGGCCGCGACCAGCGCGGCGGTCAGCGCGACGGCGAACGTCGCCGCGCGTGTGGAGCGGAGTTTCACGATGGCCTCCAGGGACCGGTTGTGGCGGGGTGGTGGGGTGAGATGGTGCGCCCGGGTCAGGGCAGGGTGGCCAGGTGCGGCTTGACCGTGCGGGCGAAGCCTTTGCCGTTGCTGACGTCCCAGTTGACCGACCAGGTCATCGCGCGCGCAGGCCCGGGTAGGTGCGCGGCGGCCGGAAGCTGCCGCAGTTGGTGCCGCGCGCCAGACAGTCCAGCGCGGCGTTGACCACGGAGGGGGGCGACGATGCCGCCGCCCGCAGCGCCCGGACCGGCAGGCAGGCCCAGCCCGACCTGGTCGGGGCGGAGCCCGGCCTCCAGCTGGATGCAGGCCAGCGCGACGATGAAGTTCACGGTGCCCTGCGGGTACGCCGCGTTCTGGTCGCAGCCGAGCATCGCGCCCGAGTTGTAGAACTGGGTGTTGACGAGGGTGAGGATGTCCCTGATGTCCAGCGCCAGCTTGAAGTAGCCGCCGGCCGGGGACTGCATGTCGATGGTCTGCGGCGCCATCGTGATGATCAGTCCGGAGCCGACCCTGGTCCGCAGCGCGCGCAGCGCCTGCGCCAGGTAGGTCGGGTTGAGCCCGTTCTCCAGGTCGATGTCGATGCCGTCGAAGCCGTACCGCTGGATGAGCGCGTACGCGGTGTCGCTGAAGGCGGTGGCGGAGGCGGCGTCGTTGACGGAGACCCGGCCGGCCTCGCCACCGACGGAGAGGATCACCTTCTTCCCCCGGCCGTGCAGGGTCTGCACGTCGGCGGTGAAGTCGGCGTCGGTGTAACCGCCGAGGGCGGTCGACAGTCCGGGGTCGACACCGAAGGCGACCGCGCCGGGGGTGGCGGTGGCCTCGGCAAAGGCGACCGCGACCAGGTCGTACTCGGCCGGCACGTCGCGCAGGCGCAGCTCGACCGCCGGGTTGTCGAAGTTGTGCCAGTAGCCGGTGAGCAGGTGCTTCGGCAGCCGGTCTCCGGTGGCGGGGTGGTCGGTGGCGGTAGGCGCTGATCAACGGATCGGCGATCTGGGCGGGAATCGCCGCCAAGCGCTGTTCCCGGGCAAGGTTCGCGGCGTGGATCAGCCCGCGGAG
>JAEVHO010000056.1 GCA_016802835.1 Micromonospora sp. ATA32
TCTACCGGGGTGACGACGCCGAGGTGGCCGCCGCTCGGACCCGGGCCGGCGCGGCCCTGCGGTCCGGCGTCGATGCCCTCCCCGACCACGCGGACCGGCGGGGCGACCCGGATGCCGACGCCCTCGCGGCGTGGTCGATCGTGCACGGCTTCGCCACGCTCTGGCTGGCCGGCGCACTGCCGCCCCACTTCGGCGCCGACCCCGGAGGCCGCCGCGCGCGCGGTCATCCGCCGCCTCTTCGAGTAGGCGATCAACACCGGACGCGGGACGTGGCGGCGAGGCCCTGCACCACCGGCGGCTGCCGCCGCACCACCACCGGCGGCAGGCGTCCGCACCATCGGAGCGGGTCACCAACTGGTCGGCAGGGGCATCCCCTCGGTGTAGCCGGCCGCGCTCTGCACGCCCACCACGGCCCGCTCGTGGAACTCCGCGAGGTCTCGGGCACCCGCATAGGTGAAGGCGCTGCGTACCCCGGCGATGATCTCGTCGATCAGGTCCTCCACGCCTGGGCGGGCGGGGTCGAGGTGCATCCGGGCCGAGGAGATGCCCTCCTCGAAGACCGCCTTGCGGGCCCGGTCGAACGGGCTGTCGTCAGCGGTACGCGCGCTCACCGCCCGGGCCGACGCCATGCCGAAGCTCTCCTTGTACCGTCGGCCGTCCGCGTCGGTGTAGAGGTCGCCGGGGGACTCGTAGGTGCCGGCGAACCAGGACCCGACCATCACGTTCGACGCGCCGGCGGCCAGCGCCAGCGCCACGTCCCGGGGGTGCCGCACGCCGCCGTCGGCCCAGACGTGCCGGCCCAGCTCCCGGGCCGCGGCCGAGCAGTCGAGCACCGCGGAGAACTGCGGCCGTCCGACGCCGGTCATCATCCGGGTGGTACACATCGCGCCCGGGCCGACGCCGACCTTGATGATGTCCGCGCCGGCCTCGACCAGGTCGCGTACGCCCTCGGCGGTGACCACGTTGCCGGCGGCCACGGGTACCGCCGGGTCCAGCTTCCGGACCGCCCGCAGCGCCGAGATCATCCGCTCCTGGTGGCCGTGCGCGGTGTCCACGACCAGGGTGTCCACCCCGGCCTCCAGCAGCGCGGCGGCCTTGCCGGTCACGTCGCCGTTGATGCCCACCGCCGCGGCGATCCGCAACCGTCCCCGGTCGTCGACGCCGGCTTGTAGAGGGTCGCCCGCAGCGCGCCCTGCCGGGTCAGCACCCCGACCAGCCGGCCGTCCCCGTCCACCGCCGGGGCCAGTCGCCGCCGGCCCGCCGAGAGCCGGTCGAAGCCGGTACGCGGGTCTGCCTCCGCCGGCACGGTGTGCAGCTCGGTCGACATCACGTGCCGGAGCTGGGCGAACCGGTCCACGCCCACGGTGTCCGCCTCGGTCACCACGCCGATCGGCCGGCCCGCGTCGTCGACCACGACCACCGCCCCGTGCGCCCGCTTGGGCAGCAGGTGGATGGCATCGCCGACGGTGTCGGTCGGGCCGAGGGTGATCGCCGTGTCGTGCACCAGGTGCCGCTGCTTGACCCAGGCGACGACGTTGGCCACCACCTCGATCGGGATGTCCTGCGGGATGACGGCGATGGCACCCCGGCGAGCGACGGTCTCCGCCATCCGCCGGCCCGCCACCGCCGTCATGTTCGCCACCACCAGCGGGATGGTGGTGCCCGTGCCGTCGCCGGTAGCCAGGTCGACGTCGAGGCGCGAGCCCAGGTCGGAGCGGGCCGGCGCCATGAAGACGTCGTTGTAGGTCAGGTCGTGCGCGGGGACCGCGCCATGAAGGAACCGCACCCGGCCATCATTCCTGCTGAGCGTTCCATCCGCCGCCGCTGGTGGCCCATGCCACCGTCCGCCACCCCCCGCCCGCGTCGATCGGGGGAAATCCTCCGTCAGGCGATGGTGCAGATGGGGGCGCCCGCGCTGATGACCGCGCCCACCTCGGCCGTCAGGCCGGTGATCGTGCCGGCCTTGTGGGCGTTCAGCGGTTGCTCCATCTTCATCGCCTCCAGCACCACGACCAGGTCGCCCTCGGCGACGGTGTCCCCGTCGGCGACGGCGATCTTGACGATGGTGCCCTGCATCGGCGAGGTGAGCGCGTCTCCGCTGACCGCGGCGCCGGCCTTGCCGCCGCGCCCCGGCGGGCCGGCTTCTTCGCGGCCGGCGCGGCGGTGGTCGTACCCCCGGCGAGGCCGGCGGGGAGGACGACCTCCAGCCGCTTGCCGCCCACCTCGACCACGACGGTCTCGCGCTCGGCCGGGGCCTCGGCGGCGCCGGCGGCGGCGGTGAACGGCGGCACCGTGTTGTCGAACTCGGTCTCGATCCACCGGGTGTGCACGGTGAACGGCTCGGCGGTGAACGCCTCGTCGCGCACGACCAGCCGGTGGAACGGCAGCGCGGTGGCCATCCCCTCGACGACCATCTCGTCCAGCGCGCGGCGGGCCCGCTCGATCGCCTCGGTACGGGTCTCGCCGGTGATGATCACCTTGGCCAGCAGCGAGTCGAAGTTGCCGCCGATCACGTCACCGGCCGAGATGCCGGTGTCGACCCGTACGCCCGGGCCGGTCGGCAGCCGCAGCGCGGTCACGGTGCCGGGGGCGGGCAGGAAGTTGCGGCCCGGGTCCTCGCCGTTGATCCGGAACTCGATGGAGTGCCCGCGCGGCGTCGGGTCCTCGGTGATCCGCAGCTTCTCGCCGTCGGCGATCCGGAACTGCTCGCGGACCAGGTCGATGCCGGCGGTCTCCTCGGTGACCGGGTGCTCCACCTGGAGTCGGGTGTTGACCTCCAGGAAGGAGATCGTCCCGTCCACACCGACCAGGTATTCCACCGTGCCGGCGCCGTGATAGCCGGCCTCCCGGCAGATCGCCTTGGCGCTGTCGTGGATCTGGGTGCGCTGTGCAGCGGTGAGGAACGGCGCGGGCGCCTCCTCGACCAGCTTCTGGTGCCGGCGCTGCAGTGAGCAGTCCCGGGTGCCGACCACGATCACGTTGCCGTGCTGGTCGGCCAGCACCTGCGCCTCGACGTGCCGGGGCTTGTCCAGGTAACGCTCCACGAAGCACTCGCCCCGACCGAACGCGGCGACCGCCTCGCGGGTGGCCGACTCGAAGAGCTGCGGGATCTCCTCCATGGTCCGGGCCACCTTGAGCCCGCGCCCGCCGCCGCCGAAGGCCGCCTTGATGGCCACCGGCAGGCCGTGGTCGACGGCGAAGGCCATCACCTCGTCGGGGCCGCCGACCGGGTCCGGGGTGCCGGGGACCAGGGGAGCGCCGGCCCGCTGGGCGATGTGCCGGGCGGTGACCTTGTCACCGAGGTCGCGGATCGCCTGCGGGGTGGGGCCGATCCAGGTCAGCCCGGCGTCGATGACCGCCTGGGCGAAGTCGGCGTTCTCGGCGAGGAAGCCGTACCCGGGGTGCACCGCGTCGGCGTCGGCCTTCGCGGCGACCTCGAGCAGCTTGTCGATCCGCAGGTACGTGTCGGTCGCGCTGTCCCCGCCGAGGGCGTACGCCTCGTCGGCCAGGGTGGCGTGCAGGGCGTCCCGGTCGGAGTCCGCGTACACGGCGACACTGCCCAGGCCGGCGTCGCGACAGGCGCGGATGACGCGGACGGCGATCTCGCCGCGGTTGGCGATGAGTACCTTGCGCACCTTTGTGGCTCCTCCCGGGAGGTCGTTGACCGGGAGTGTATCGGCCACTCTGATGACCCTAACGATCGCTCAGTGTGGGATGCCGCACTGTGTCGCCGCGTTCTAGTCAATTTTGGCTATTACGCTTGTCGGGTGTCTGCCACTCGGATGATGATTCTCGGCCTGGTCAAGTGGATGCAGCCGGTGCACGGCTACGACGTGCGCCGTGAACTGCTGAGTTGGAACGCCGACCGGTGGGCCAACGTGCAGCCAGGGTCGATCTACCACGCGTTGCGCAAGCTGACCGGGGAGGGGCTGCTCCGGGAGGTCGCCACCGAGCAGGTCGGCGCCCGGCCGGCGCGGACCACGTACGAGGTCACCGAGAAGGGCTCGGAGGAATTCGAGACGTTGCTGCGCGGGCTCTGGTGGCAGTTGCACGAGTCGCCGGACCCGTTCACCGCGGCGTTCTCCTTCCTTCCCGCTCTCCCCCGGCAGGAGGCGGCAGCGGCGCTGCGCAACCGGGCGATGCTGCTGCGGGCGAACAACGAGTCGCTGCGGGCGGCGATGGAGTCGGACTGGATGCGCAGGTCCAAGCCGGTGCACGTCGGGTGGATGTTCGAGCTCTGGCTGGTCCGGAGCGAGGCCGAAGTCGCCTGGTGCGAGCGGATCGCCGAGCGGGTCGAGTCCGGAGTGTCGTACCTGCCTGATGGGCTGTCGGTCGCCGAGGGGTGGGAAGCGTGGGCAGACCGCGCCCCGGGCGAGACCGGCCCGACCTCGGCGAGCGGGCCGATCGGCCGACGAGGAATAATCAACGTTGACTACAAGAGCTATATCGCGTTAGCCTCTGCGCGAGCTTGGGCCGCACGCCGTTCGGCGTACCGCCCCGGGAGATCGGCGGCCGGTGCGTCCGGCCCGGACGACCAGGAGCAGACATGATCGAGACCAGAGGGTTGCGGAAGTCCTTCCGCTCCCGAGCGGGTCGGGAGAAGAAGACCGTCGACGCGGTACGCGGCGTCGACCTCAAGGTGTCCGAGGGGGAAATCTTCGGCTTCCTCGGCCCCAACGGCGCCGGCAAGACCACGACGCTGCGGATGCTGGCCACCCTGATCGAGCCGGACGGCGGCGAGGCGACCATCGCCGGCGCGACCTGCGGACCGACCCCGCCGGAGTGCGCCGGCGGATCGGCTATGTCGCCCAGGGCGGCAGCACCTGGGACGAGTCCACCGCGCGGGAGGAGCTCGTCCTCCAGGCCCGGATGTACGGCATCGGCAAGGCCGACGCGCACGCCCGGTCCACCCGCGCCCTGGCCTCCTTCCAGCTCACCGAGTACGCCGACCGCAAGTGCCGGACGTACTCCGGTGGCCAGCGCCGGCGGGTGGACATCGCCCTCGGCATCATCCACGAACCGAAGATCGTCTTCCTGGACGAGCCGACCACCGGTCTCGACCCGCAGAGCCGCGCGCACATGTGGGACGAGATCCGGCGGCTGCGCAGCGAGGGGATGACCGTCTTCATCACCACGCACTACCTGGACGAGGCGGACGCGCTCTGCGACCGCATCGCGATCATGGACAACGGCGAGGTGGTGGCCGAGGGCACCCCGGCCGAGCTCAAGCGGGAAATCTCCGGCGACGTGGTGCTGGTCGGGCTGGACGCCGGCACCACCGGGCGCGCCGCCGAGCTGCTCGACGGCGAGCCGTACGTCAACAAGCTGGAGACCGTCGACGACGGTGGCCTGCGGCTCTACGTCGACGAAGGGGCCACGGCCATCCCGCAGGTCCTGCGCCGGGTCGACCAGGGCGGCCTCACGCTGCGCTCGATCGAGCTGCACCGCCCCAGCCTCGACGACGTCTTCCTCACCAAGACCGGCCGCTCGCTGCGCGAGTCCTGAGCCCGCCCCCACCCAGGAGAGATCTCATGAAACTCGCCCGTGACACCTGGCTGATCTTCCAGCGCCAGATCCAGCTGCTGCTGCGCAACCCGGTCTGGGTCTTCGTCGGCGTCTTCCAGCCGGTGATGTACCTGCTCCTCTTCGCCCCGCTGCTCAAGCCGGCGCTGAACGCGCCCAGCCAGGCGGCGGCCTACAAGATCTTCGTACCCGGCCTGCTGGTGCTGCTGGCCATCTTCGGCGGCCTGTTCCAGGGCTTCGGCCTGATCGCCGAGCTGCGCGCCGGCGTCATCGAACGCTCGCGGGTGACCCCGATCAGCCGGCTCGCCCTGCTGCTCGGCCGCTCCCTGCGCGACGTGGTGTCGCTGGTCGCCCAGGCGGTCATCATCACCCTGCTCGCGCTCCTGTTCGACCTGCGGGTGTTCATCGGCGACCTGCTGCTGGCATACCTGATGCTCGCCCTGATCGCGCTGATGACCTCGGCCGTCTCGTACGGCGTCGCGCTCAAGGTGAAGAGCGAGGACGCTCTCGCCCCGCTGATGAACACCGTCGCCCAGCCGGTGCTGCTGCTCTCCGGCATCCTGCTGCCGCTCACCTTCGCCCCCGGCTGGCTGCAGGCCGTCGCCGACTGGAACCCGTTCTCCTGGGCCGTCGACGGCACCCGGGCCCTCTTCGCCGGCGACCTCGGCGACGACAAGGTCTGGCAGGGGCTGGGCATCATCGCGGTGCTCGCCGTGGCCGCCGTCGGCTGGGCCGCCCGGGAGTTCGCCCGCAGCGTCCGCTGACCGTCCCTCCCCGGCCGTCCGCACGGCCACCGCCGACGGCACGGGGGCGCCGGCGGTGGCGACGGCGGATAAGAGAGTTCCCTCTCACCAGGGGCGGGGCAAGGGTCTGCCGCTTGTAGCGTTGGGCCAGTGCCCCGCCTCACCCGTGACCGGACCACCTGGCTGACCTACGCCCAGCTGGGTCTGTGGGGCTTCTTCAACTACGGGTTCGGCCCGGTCGTACCGCTGCTCCGCGACGAGCAGGGCACCAGCGCTGCCGTCGCCGGCCTGCACAGCACGGCCGTCGCGGTCGGGGCGCTGACCGGCGGGGCGCTCTTCGCGCCCCTGTCCCGGCGGCTCGGCCGGGGCCCCGCGAGCTGGCTCGGCCTGGCCGTGGTGGCCGTCGGCGTCGCGGCGCTGGGCACCTTCCGGGCGCTGCCGGCCACCCTCGCCGCCGTCGTGCTGATCGCCACCTTCGGCATGATGCTGATCAGTGGGGTGAACGTCGTGCTCACCGCCCACCACGGGCCGACCGCGCCGGCAGCGCTCAGCGAGGCGAACGCCGCCTGCGCCGGCATGGGCATCCTCGCCCCGCTGCTGATCGGCCTCAGCGTGGACACCGGGCACGGCTGGCGGCCCGTGATGGCCGTCGAGATCGGCCTGATCGCGCTGG
This sequence comes from Micromonospora sp. ATA32, assembly GCA_016802835.1. GTDB lineage: Bacteria > Actinomycetota > Actinomycetes > Mycobacteriales > Micromonosporaceae > Micromonospora. The sequence goes on from JAEVHO010000056.1 coordinate 6,940, forward strand.
TCGCGCTCGCCGCCCTGATCTTCCGGGTACGCCCGCGCGCCGCCGCCCCCGCTACCGCGGCTGCCGATGGTCCCCCCGCCACCGCCCGGGCAGCGAACCGGCTGCCCCGGTCGTACTGGATCGCCTGGGTGCTGATGGCGGTCACCGGCTCGATCGAGGTCTGCCTGTCCCTCTGGACCGCCGACGTGCTCCGCTCGCATGCCGGACTCTCCGCCGGCGCCGCCTCGGCGGCGGTCGCGGGCGATCGTCTGCGGGATGTTCCTGGGCCGGCTGATCGGCGGCCGGATCGCCCTGCGGTACCCGCCGGTGCCGCTGCTGCTGGTCGCGCTGAGCGTGTCGCTGGCCGGGTTCGCGCTGTTCTGGACCGCGTCGGTCGGCTGGCTCGCGGTCACCGGCCTGGTGGTGCTCGGCCTCGGCAACGCGCTGCACTACCCACTGGCGATCTCCATCGCCCTCACCGTCGCCGGGCCGGCCGCCGACAAGGCGCGGCTGGTCGTCGTACTCGATGGGGGTCGGCTTCGGCATCGCGCCGGTGGCGCGGCTGGGGTGCCGCGGGCGGTTCGCACCGGCGTTCCTGCTGCTGCCCGGCTCATCGCGGCGGCCGCGCGCTGGGTCCACCGGCTCGGCCGGGCGCGCGCGCGCCGCGCCCCGTCGACCACCCCGAGCCCCTGACCGTCGTGACCCGCACCCGGTCGACGGGCCCGCGCGTCAGTGCACCCGGGCCAGGGTCAGCCCGTCGGCGACGGCAGCATCACCGCGTCGACCCGGACGTCCGCCAGCACCTCGTCGTTGAAGGCCGCGATGGCCCGGTCGTCGGCGTTCTGCGGAGCCAGCACCCGGCCGCCGCGCAGCGTGTTGTCGACGGCGATCACCCCGCCCGGGCGCATCCGGGGCACCAGCTCCGCCCAGTAGACCGGATAGCCGGTCTTGTCCGCGTCGATGAACGCGAAGTCCAGGTACCGCTCCTGCGGCAGCTCACGCAGCGTGTCACCGGCCGCCCCGATGCGCAGCTCGATCCGGTCGTCGACCCCGGCGCGCACCCAGTACCGCCGGGCCATGCCGGTGTACTCCTCCGAAATGTCGAAGCAGGTCAGCCGCCCGCCCTCGGGCAGCCCTCGGGCGATCGCGAGGGACGACAGCCCGGTGAAGGTGCCCACCTCCACCGCCTGTCGTACGCCGAGCAGCCGGGTGAGGAAGGTCAGGAAGGCGGCCTGCTCCGGGGCCACCTGCATGGTCGCCTGGTCCGGCAGCACGGCCCGGGTCTCCTCGGCCAGGTCACGGATGATCTCGTCCGGCGGGGAGCCGTGCGCGACGAGGTACGCGTGCAGTTCCGGGGTAAGCGGCAGCGGCTTGGTCGTCATGGCTGGACGCTAGCCCAGCGGCTGCACCGACTGGCCCCCGGGCGCGACCTTCGTCCACAGTTGGGTGATCGACAGTTCGAGTTCGCCGAGGAGCCGGCGCAGCAGCGGCAGGGAGACCCCGACGACCGTGCCCGCGTCGCCCTCGATGCGTTCCACGAACGGGCCGCCCAGGCCGTCGATGGTGAAGGCGCCGGCCACCGCGAGCGGTTCACCCGTCGCGACGTACGCCGCGAGTTCGTCGTCGCCGATCTCGGCGAAGTGCACCGTGGTCGAGGCGACCGCCTCCGCGCGGGCCCCCCGGGTGACGTCGATCAGGCAGTGCCCGCTGTGCAGCACTCCGCTGCGCCCACGCATCCGCTCCCAGCGTCGGGTCGCGTCCGCCTCGTCGGCCGGCTTGCCGAGGATCTCCCCGTCGAAGGCGAGCACCGAGTCGCAACCCAGCACGAGGGTGTGCTCGTCCGGCGTAGGGCGCAGCCGCCCGAGGACCGCCTGCGCCTTGAGTCGGGCCAGTTCCAGGCAGAGTTCCTCCGCCCGGTCGGTCACCACCTGGGACTCGTCGACCCCGCTGACCAGCACGTCGGGTTCGATCCCGGCGGCTTGGAGGAGCTTGCGGCGGGCAGGGCTGGCGGAGGCGAGCACGAGGCGCAGCGGCGTGTGGTTCGGCACCCCGCCGACGCTACCGGCTGATCCGCGGCGGCGGGTCGTCGGCACGTCGACGCGCCGGACGACCAGGTAGACGCCGCTGGCCGCCGCGATCACCCCGAGCGTGGCCAGCCCACGCGCGGTCGCGCCGTCGTCGGGACCCCCCCCGGCCGGCTCGGCGACCGCCGTCGTGGCCGGCGCCACGTCGCCCGGGGCGCTCGCCGTCGCCGATCCGAACCCCACCGGAGGTACGTCCGCCGTCAGCGCCGCCACCAGGTCGATCACGCCGTACCCGTACTCGTCGTCACGGCCGGGCGGTCCCTTGTCCACGGCGGTGGCGGTGAGCCGGTGCGCCACCTCCTCGGCGGGCAGGTACGGATACTTCGCCCGGATCAACGCCGCCGCGCCAGCGACTATCGCGGTCGCGCTGGACGTTCCGGTGCCCTTGGAGTATTTCCCGTCGTAGCTGGTGCTGTAGATGTCCACGGCGGGAGCCACCACGTCGACTTCTGGGCCTGTCACTGAGACCGCGGCGTGTTTGCCGGTCCGGTCGATCCCGCCGACCGCAATGACGCCGCTTTCAGAGGCTGGATAACCAACACTGAGGTCTTGGGGTCGATTGCCGGCTGCCGCGACCACGATGACGTTCGCGGCGAGCGCTGCGTCAACTGCTCGGACGAGGCGCTCACTGGAACCGCCTCCGCTCGAAATGCTGGCCACATCCGCCCCGTGAGAGACGGCGTATTCAAGCCCAGCGGCCAGCGCATCGGCTTCGCCCTCCCCGCGAGGCGGCGAGTCGAAGATTGGCAGAATCCTGGCTTTCGGGGCGATGCCGAGCGCCCCCAAGCCGTCGCCCCGGCCGTGGGCGGCGATGAGCCCGGCCATCGAGGTGCCGTGGCTGTCTCGGTCCCGTCGGCCGTCACCGCTGCCGCCAGGGATGATGTCGGTGCCCGGCAGCAAGTTGCTGGCCAGGTCGGGGTGCGGGTCGACCCCGGTGTCCGGCACCGCGACGATGACTCCCTCGCCCTGGCTGATCCGGTGCGCCTCGGCCACCTTCAGGTAGCGCAGGTGCCACTGGTCTCCGCGCACCCGTGAGGCTCCGTCCGGCTGCGGCGCCGCGTGGGCCGGCGCGATGGTGAGCAGAACGGCCACCGAGGCGACCAACGCGGCGAGGGCCGGCGGCGTGGTCCGCCGTCTCACCGGCCGAAGCCGATGGCCGGCCCCGGGTCGATCGGGCCCTCGTCATCCGGCGGGCGGACCACCGGGTCCACCCCCTCGTCGGTCTCCCACGGGTGGTCCGGGTCCCAGCGCCGCGACCCGCCCTCGCTCCGGTCCGGGTGACCAGGTCGTCCGGGTGCTCCGCTCATGCCGTGCGAACCGCCGCCCAGGCCGGGAGCGCCGCCGATGGGCGGCACGCCGTGCGCCCCGCCGAACTGTGATGCGCGACCGGCGCCGGGTCGGGAACCGGCGGCACCCGTCGGTCCGGTGCCGGCGCCGCCGCCCCCCGATCACGCCGCCGACCGGATTGACCCGGCGAGGCGGGGTCGCTCCGCCGACCGGCTGGCCGAGGCCCATACCGGGCATACCGCCGATCAGACCTCCCGGCGGCATCGGCCGAGGCTGGGTGGTGTGCGGCGGCCCGTTCGCGCCCCCGCTGACCGGGCGGCCAACCGTCCCCGGCTGACCGCGCAGCGGCCCGGAAGCCGGACCTCGACCGGTGGCCCCGGAGACCGGCGGCAGAGTGGGCGGCAGCCCGATACCGGAACCCGGCGAGGTGGGCGGTACGGGCGGACTGACGCCGGGGAGGACGGGATTGACCGGGTTGGGCGCGAGCCCGGGACCCGCCCCGCCGAGCACGGGCCCGGCTCCGAGCACCGGCCCGACCCCCGGTGCGTTCGGCGTTGGCACCGGCCGGGCCGTTGTCGTCGGCCGGCTCACCGAGGCAGCGCCTCGGGACGTGGGCATCGGTACCGGCACGATCGGCGGGATCGTCGGTGCCTGTGATCCGGCACCGTATGCGTCTGGATTCTCAGACTGCTTAGGCGGTCGCATTGCGGGTGGGGGCTGGCGGAGCATGACTTGGGCCTGTTGGAGTTCGCCGCTGAGGCCGGTCATGAGGCCGCGCGCCTGCACGTTCAGCCGTTCCAGGTCGGCGTCGGTGACCGGCTTGTCCGGCAGCCGGCTCCCCATCGCCGCCTTCGGATCGGCGACCGTCGCGTCGTACGCCTGCTTCTGCTGGAGCTTGACGGCGTACTCGTCGTGGATCGTCTTCAGCTCGGCCCGGGTGCTGCTGATGGCGCGGGTGGCAGCGGCGAGCGCGTCGTAGTTGGCGGCCGCCGCGTCGTGCGTGCGCTGCACCTTGTCGATCAGCTGGTCGAGTTCGCCGACGTACGCCCGGGCGGCGGCGTTGGTCTCCGGCGGCCACGCCTCGGCGAGGCCGCGCCGGTATTCCTGGAGGCGGCTCAGGTGGGTCTGGGCCAGGTCGCAGACCTTGCGCCAGCCGGCCACCTGCTTCCAGTGACCGCTGGTCTCGTGGTCCTGAAGGCAGGCCCACATGCTGAGCACGTCCATCAGCCGCCAGTCGGTGAGGCCGGAGGTCCGGCCGCTGCCCCGTTCGATCACGGCAGCACCACCGGCCCGTCCTGCGGGCCGGCATCCGGCCCGGTCGGATCGCGCAGCACCAGCGACGGGCCGGCCGGTGGGACGGCGCTGGGACCGGCGAGCGCCCGCTCGACGTCGACCACCCGGGCACGGGAGAAGGCGTCGGACTTCTGGTACCGCTCGGCGACCGAGCCGGCCGCGGCGGCCAGCTGGCCGGTCGCGCCGCTCACGGCGTAGACCATGTCGGCGGTGGCCTGCTGGGTCTCGTGGTGCGCGCGCAGGAACTGGACCAGCTCGATGAATGCGTCACACGGGTTCGGGATCTCCGCTTTCATGTCGTCGGCGATGTACGACAGGTGCGGCGCGTAGTTCCGCTGGACCTCGGCCTGGAGCCGGTCGGCGAACTCCCGCATCCGGCGGATGTCGGCCTCGATGCCGCCGTAGTCGCTTCAGCCAGGACGCTGGGCGGTCCTCCTCGGGGATCATCGACCCTCCTACCCGTCACGACACCGTTTCCCTGAGTGAGGTTAATGGGTGGGGGCCGGTGGCGGCAGTCCCGGCCCCAGGGCGGTGCGGGCGGGTGCCGTCCCGACCAGCGGGTCGTCGCGTACCCGGGAAAATCAGCGGGCGAGGCCGGAGGTGCGCCACGCGCCGGGACCGGCGACGGGGCGCCGCGACGGCCGGTCGGCCGCTGCGGCGTCCACGCCGACATGGCGACCGGTGCGGGGGCGGCAACCGGGCGGGTCCGAAGGACGATCGCGCCGACCAGCGCGGCCAGCTCCTCGGCGGTCGGTACGCCTCGGACGACCCGGAACAGCGGCTCTTCGGCAGACATGGCGCCAGCGTACGCGTTGAGAACTTGACCTTCGACGGTTAGTGGCGTGCCGGCAGTGTGACGGAGGTCGACGCCGGGTACCGTCTCCCCGATGTCGAACGCGCTTCCCCAACTTGTCGCCGACCGGTACCGGCTCATCTCGCCGCTCGGCCAGGGCGGCATGGGTCGGGTGTGGAAGGCGCGCGACGAGGTGCTGCACCGGGACGTCGCCATCAAGGAACTCGTCCCGCCGCCCAGCCTCACCGACGAGGAGCGCCGCGAGATGCGGGAACGCTCGCTCCGGGAGGCGCGGGCCATCGCCCGGCTCAACCACGCCAACGTGGTCCGCATCTTCGACGTGCTGCGTACCGACGGCGATCCGTGGATCGTGATGGAGTACGTGGCGTCGAAGTCGTTGCAGGACACCCTGGCCGCGGACGGCCCGGTGTCTGCGGCCAAGGCGGTGGAGATCGGCCTCGGGGTGCTGGGCGCGCTGAAGGCCGCGCACAAGGCCGGCGTGATGCACCGGGACGTCAAGCCCGGCAACGTGCTGCTCGGTGAGGACGGTCGGGTGGTGCTGACCGACTTCGGCCTGGCCACCATCCCCGGCGACCCGAACGTGACCCGCACGGGGATGGTGCTCGGGTCGCCCGCGTACATCGCCCCGGAGCGGGCCAAGGACGGCACCGCCGGGCCGGAGGCCGATCTCTGGTCGCTGGGCGCGACCCTCTACGCCGCGGTCGAGGGCAAGTCACCGTACGCCCGGCCGTCGGCGATCGCCACGCTGGCGGCGCTGGCCACCGAGCCGATGCCGACGCCGAAGAACGCCGGGCCGCTCAAGCCGGTGTTGAACGGCCTGCTCCGCAAGGACCCGGCCGAGCGGATCGACGCCGAGGTGGCTGAGCGCCTGCTGCGCCGGGCCGGTGGCCGACGGGCGAAGGGCATCTCGCTGCTCGACGGCGTACGCCGGCCGGGGCCGAACGGTCCGCGCGAGCCGCGCCCGCCGGTGGTGCCCGCGCCGCGTCCCGCCGAGGAGTCCCCGGACCACCAGGCCGCCGCCACCCCGCCGGCCCAACGCAAGCCGAAGTACGCCACCGGAACCGCCGCTGCCGCCGCTGTCGCGGATGCGGACGCCGACGGGTCGACCGTCGACGACGCCACGGCGACCGTCTCCGGGGACGCCGCGCCAACCGCGAAGGTCGAGCCGCCGGCCCCGGAGACCGAGGCGCCGAGGGCCGAGCCGACCGACGACACCAGCGTCGAGCCGGCCGCACCGGAGCCGCGCACGCCGGCCAACCCCACCTCGGTCATGCCGGCACCGGTGAGCCCGTCGGGCGCGCCGGCCGGTCGGGCGACCGTCATCCCGGGTACGAAGCCGGAGCACCGTCGGCGCAACCTGTTGATCGCGGCCCTGGTCGTGCTGCTCCTGGTCGGCCTGGCGGTGGTGATCCCGCTGCTCAGCCGCGATCGGGGCAACGACGGCGGCGGCCAGCAGGCGGGCGGCACGACCGGTGCGCCCTCCGGAGGCCGTCGAACTCGGCACCCGCCGCACCGGCCCCGACCAGCGGCCGCCCCACCCAGCCCGACCCCGTCGGCCAACGCGACAACGGCACCCGGCCTGCCCGCCGGCTGGACGCTGCACAAGGACCCCACCGGCTTTTCGGTTCCGGTACCTCCGGGCTTCAAGCTCAACTACCGGGAGAAGCATGCGCCTTACGGCCCTGAGGACTACCGGGTGCGTTTTTCTGATGGCAAGGGCCGTGCTTTGCTGATCGACCAGACCACCAAGCCCCTCTCGGACGCCGAGGCCGACTGGCGGGATCAGGAGCGTCGACGTCGGGGCGACTACCCCAACTACCAGCTGGTCACCATCAGGTCTGTCGACTACTGGGACGAGGCGGCCGACTGGGAGTGGACCCAGACGGAGAACGGCCGGCAGGTCCATGTCCGCAACCGAGGCTTCGTGACCGCGCCTGACAAGGGTTACGCGATTCGCTGGGACACCCCGGCGGCGGCCTGGGCGGCGAACGAGCCGAACTTCAAGGTGATCGCCGACGGATTCGTGCCAGTGCGAAAGTGACTCGCGTGGTCTTCCGTCTTTGGGGGTATCTGATCTTCGACGACGGACGGAGGTACGACATGGGTTACCGACGGATGGATCCTCGCCCCCGGCTGGCACTGTGGATGCTGGTCGCCGCGCCGCGGAGGGCCTGACCCGGCACACAGGTGATGTGGCGGCAGCCGGACCAGTTATCCACCCTCGGATGATAGTTGGTCCCGCTGCCGCCACTGCGTCACTGCCGGTCGCCCGCCGGCGTGGGACGTCAGGTGTTGTTGGCCAGGGCGATCAGCCGGCTCCGGTCCCCGTTCCAGTAGTTGCGGTCGACGTTGCCGCTGATCCCGGAGACGCTGCCGGTGCTGGTGTACTGCCAGAAGCTCCAGACCGACGCGCCGGCCGGCAGGGCGCCGGGCGTGCTGGACCAGCGGGCCAGCCAGAGCGGGTGGTTGGCCCACGGCGCGGTCCAGCTGCCGGTGCACTGGTTCCACCAGCTGGTGGTGGTGTAGATGACCGCGTACCGGCCGGTGCGCGAGCGGTAGGTGTTCAGGAAGTCCTGGATCCAGTTCCGCATGCCGGTGGTGCTCAGGCCGTAGCAGTAACCGCCGGCGTACGGGTTGCCCTCGATGTCCAGCGCGGCCGGCAGGGTCCGGCTGTCGGCCGACCAGGCGCCGCCGTTGCTGGCGAGGTAGTTGGCCTGGGTCGAGCCGGCGGAGATGTTCGGCCGGGCGAAGTGGTACGCCCCGCGGATCACCCCGGCGTTGTAGGCGTTGACGTAGTTGGTGTTGAAGTTCGGGTCCTTGTAGGTCGTGCCCTCGGTGGACTTGATGAAGGCGAACTCGATGCCGGCGTTACGGACGCTGGTCCAGTTGATGGTGCCCTGGTAGCGCGAGACGTCGACACCGGCCGTGGTGGCGGCGGCTGCCGGTCCGGCGGTGGCGACGAGCGCCGCGGCGGCGGTCGCGAGGATGGTGATCCCGGCGGCGAGCAACCGGCGCAGCGAGACTCTGGTACGGATCATGGGTTCCTCCCGGGGGGACGCCAGTCGATAGACGTTCATCTTTGGAGGTAACTGCCCTAGATCGCAAGAGCCCTTAAAGGAAATTTTCATGGACGTCGGGCGTCAGCCCGTCGACCTGGTCCTCGACGTAGTGCCCATGCGATTCCAAGGGTTTCGCACTCATCGACTGTCACCTCCCGCTGCCGCCGTCACCTGGTCAGCCTCCACGGTGCCGGCCGCGGTCGTGACCGACACCAGGTCGGGACGGTAGGCTCGCGCCCCATGCCCCTGATCGACGGCCTGACCTCCCTCTGGGACCGGTTGCTCGGCGCGCAGCCCGACCCGCCGCCGCTGCTGGTCCTGCTGACCGCCGCCGTCGCCCTGGTGGTGGTCTCCACCCGGTTGCCCTGGCGGGTCGCCCGCAACGCGGTGACCATCGCGCACGAGGGCGGGCACGCCCTGGTGGCGCTGCTGACCGGCCGCAAGCTGCGCGGGATCCGGCTGCACTCGGACACCTCCGGGCTGACCCTGTCGGCCGGTCGGCCCAGCGGCCCGGGGATGATCCTCACCCTGCTCGCCGGGTACGTCGCCCCCTCGCTGGTCGGCCTCGCCGGGGCCTGGCTGCTCGGCGGCAATCGGATCACCCTGCTGCTCTGGGTCGCCGTGGCGCTGCTGCTGGCCATGCTGGTCATGATCCGCAACGTCTTCGGCGTGCTGTCCCTGCTGGTCACCGGCGGGGTGGTGCTCGCCGTCTCCTGGTACGCGTCCCCGCAGGTGCAGGCCGCGTTCGCCTGGACCTCGGTCTGGTTCCTGCTGCTCGGCGGCGTACGCCCGGTGGTGGAGTTGCAGCGGCTGCGGGGCCGGGGACGGCTGCCGGAGTCCGACGCCGACCAGTTGGCCTGGCTGACCCCCTTCCCGGCGCTGTTCTGGGTGGCCGTCTTCGGCCTGGTCAACCTGCTCGCGCTCCTCGTCGGCGCGGCGCTGCTCGCCGGCCCGATCCTCACCGACGCCGGCCTCACCGGTTGACCGGCCGGCCGATACCGCCCGGAGGCTCGCTGACGGACGGCCGGGGGCAGAATGGGCCTGTGCGATACGTGATCATCGGGGCCGGGGCGGTCGGCGGCACCATCGGCGTACGACTCGGCCAAGCCGGCCACGACGTGACCCTGGTGGCCCGCGGCGCCCACCTGGAGGCGATCCGCCGGCGCGGGCTGACCCTGCGCTCGCCGGACGGCGAGGTGACCTGGCGGGGGGCCGCCACCAACGGGCCCGGGGACCAGCCGCTGCCGGCCGACACCGTGCTGGTCCTGACGGTGAAGTCGCAGGACACCGCCGGGGCGCTGGCCGCCTGGGTGGACGCGCCGGTGGCCGGCGGCGGTACGGCGGGGGAGCGGCTGCCGCTGTTCACCGCCCAGAACGGGGTGGCCAACGAGCGGACCGCGCTGCGGCTCTTCGCCCGGGTGCACCCGGTCTGCGTCTGGCTGCCCGCCACCCACCTGGAGCCCGGCGTGGTGGTGGCCAACGGGCACCCGCACCCGGGGATGCTGCACCTTGGCGGCTACCCGGCCGGGTCCGACGACATTGACGAGCAGGTCGCCGCCGACCTGGCCACCGCCGGCTTCGTCGCGCCGGTCCGCGACGACGTGATGCGCTGGAAGTACGGCAAGCTGCTGAGCAACCTCGGCAACGGGTTGAACGCACTGCTCGGTCGGGACATCCCGGACGCCCTCGACGAGCGCGTCCAGGCCGAGGGGGTCGCGGCGCTCGCCGCCGCCGGCATCGCGTACACCTCGTCGGAGGAGGAGGCGGCCGAACGCGGCGACCAGGTCCAGCCCCGGCCGGTCGACGGGCAGGAACGGTCCGGCGGCTCCACCTGGCAGAGCCTCGCCCGGGGCGCCGGGTCCGCGGAGGCCGACCACCTCAACGGTGAGATCGTGCTGCTCGGCCGGCTGCACGGCGTACCGACGCCGGCCAACGCCGCGGTGCAGCTCGCGATGCGCCAGGCGGTCCGGGAGCGGATCCCGGCGGGCGCCTTCCCCCTCCCCGAACTCGAGAAACTGATCGGCTGACCGGGCAACCGCGACCACCCTGGGGCGCGTGTCATCTGCAGCCACCACGCAGGAGGTAGCAGGTGCCGGACACCGTGATCGGTGCCGGTCAGGGCGGCACCGACCGGGAGCTGCTGCGGCTCGGCCGGACGGCGGCCGGGCGGATGTGCGCCGGCGCCAACCCCGCCTGCTGACCGTCCGCCCCGGCGGCCCGTGGGGACGCCGGGGCGGGTGGATCAGAGCGGGATGTTGCCGTGCTTCTTCGGGGGCAGGGTCTCGCGCTTGGTGCGGAGCACCCGGAGGGCGCGGACGATCTGGGTACGGGTCTCGTGCGGCGGGATCACCGAATCGACGTACCCGCGCTCGGCGGCGACGTAGGGGTTGGCCAGGGTGTCCTCGTACTCGGCGATCTTCTCCGCCCGGACGGCGGCCGGGTCCTCGGCTCCTGCCAGCTCCGAGCGGTAGAGGATGTTCACCGCGCCCTGGGCGCCCATCACCGCGATCTGCGCGGTCGGCCAGGCGAAGTTCAGGTCCGCGCCGAGGTGCTTCGAGCCCATCACGTCGTACGCCCCGCCGTACGCCTTGCGGGTGATCACGGTGACCTTCGGGACGGTCGCCTCGGCGTACGCGTAGATGAGCTTGGCGCCGCGGCGGATGATGCCGTCCCACTCCTGGCCGGTGCCGGGCAGGAAGCCGGGGACGTCCACGAAGGTCAGCACCGGGACGTTGAAGGCGTCGCAGGTGCGGACGAACCGGGCGGCCTTCTCCGAGGCGGCGATGTCCAGCGTGCCGGCGAAGTGCATGGGCTGGTTGGCCACCACGCCGACCGGGCGGCCCTCGATCCGCCCGTAGCCGATCAGCATGTTTTGCGCGTAGAGCGGCTGGACCTCGAGGAACTCGCCGTCGTCGAGGACGTGCTCGATGACCCGGTGCATGTCGTACGGCTGGTTCGCCGAGTCCGGGATCAGCGTGTCCAGCTCCCGGTCCTCGTCGGTCACGTCGAGGTCGGCGGGGGCGTCGAAGACCACCGGCTCGTCCAGGTTGTTCGACGGCAGGTAGGACAGCAGCGCCTTGACGTAGTCGATCGCGTCTTCCTCGTCCGTGGCGAGGTAGTGGGCGTTGCCGCTGCGCGAGTTGTGGGTGCGCGCGCCGCCCAGCTCCTCCATCGCCACGTCCTCGCCGGTCACCGTCTTGATCACGTCCGGCCCGGTGATGAACATGTGCGAGGTCTGGTCGACCATCACGGTGAAGTCGGTGACCGCCGGGGAGTAGACCGCGCCGCCCGCGCAGGGCCCCATCACCAGCGAGATCTGCGGGATCACCCCGGAGGCGCGGACGTTGCGGAAGAAGATCTGCCCGTAGAGGCCGAGGCTGGCCACGCCCTCCTGGATCCGGGCGCCGCCGGAGTCGTTGATGCCGACCACCGGGCAGCCGATCTTCATCGCCAGGTCCATCACCTTGACGATCTTCTCGCCGAAGACCTCGCCGAGGGAGCCGCCGAACACCGTGAAGTCCTGGGCGAAGACGCAGACCTGCCGACCGTCCACGGTGCCGTAGCCGGTCACCACGCCGTCGCCGTACGGGCGGGTCTTCTCCAGTCCGAAGGTGGTGGACCGGTGCCGGGCCAGCTCGTCCAGCTCGACGAAGGAGCCCTCGTCGAGAAGCAGCTCGATCCGCTCCCGGGCGGTCTTCTTGCCCCTCGCGTGCTGCTTCTCGACGGCGCGCGCCGACCCGGCGTGCACCGCCTCGTCGACTCGTCGCTCCAGGTCCGCCAGCTTGCCCGCGGTGCTGTGGATGTTGATCCCGGTCTCGGTAGTCACCCAGGGAATATAACGATGGTTCAGGGCGCTGCCGCTGTGCACTTCGCCTCAGTCGCCTCCCGGCGGGCACCGTAGGCTGGCGGGATGCCGGGCTCGCCGTACACCGATCTGGACCGCCCGCCGCTGTCGGCGGCCCGGTTGCGGCGGGCACTGGTCGCCCCGCAGGCCCCTGGAACCGGCTGGAGCTGCGCGCGGAAACCGGCTCGACGAACGCCGACGCGGTCGCGGCGGCGCGTGCCGGCGAGCCGGAGGGCCTGGTCGTGGTCGCCGAACGGCAGACCGCGGCCGGGGCCGGCGCGGTCGGGTC
>JAEVHO010000057.1 GCA_016802835.1 Micromonospora sp. ATA32
GCGGCCGGTCCGGCGTACGTCTCACAGCGGTCCGCGGCCGGCGCGCAGCAGCAGCAGGGCCAGTTGGGTGCCGTCAGCGCCCAGCGCCGTCCGGAACCGCTCCAGGATCTCCCGCTCGCGGGAGAGCACCAGCCGGGTGCCACCGGAGGCGAGCCGGGTCGCGCCGACCTGCTGGGACAGGGTGGCCCGCTCCTGCCACAGCTCGACCAGCGTCCGGTCGATCTCGTCGATCCGCTCCCGGATCGCGACGATTCGCGCCGCGGCCTCCGAGTCCTCGGTGCCGGTCCGGGCCGTTGCGCTGCCTTCCGCTGCGCCCGCCCCGCCGTCCCGCGTCGGCCCCGCATCCGTCGGACCGTCGTTCCCCGGCCGGGACTGCGCCAGGCTGCCGCTCTGCTCCGCCACGTCTGTCATCATCGCCGTACCCCTCGGACGTTGTGCCCGGTGCCCGGATCCCGGGACGAAAAAGCCCCGGGCTCCAGGAGCCCGGGGCTTTCGTAGGTCTGGTTGATCAGGCGCGACCTACGGCTGCCGGACTCCCGGTGCCGTAGTAAAAGTAGAAGCGCTGACCCAACATGACGTCGAGTATGCCGACCGGTGGCCCCGCCGCGCAAGGATTCGCGGCAACACGTGCGCCGGCCCACGGTCCCGGCGTCGGGGTGACGCGCTCGTCGCGCGGGCGTGCGCGGGCGGGAAGTGTCCGGCCGGCGGCATAGACTCGCTGTGCGATGCATCCTCTCTTCGACATCCCCGCGTCCCCGCCCGCGCCGCAGCCTCCGTCGGCCCCGCCGCGCCGGTCCGGTCCCGCCGCCCGGCTCGATCCGCAGGAACTGGTCGCCAGCCTGAACGGGCCGCAGCGTGACGCGGTCACCCACGCCGGCTCGCCGCTGCTGATCGTGGCCGGCGCCGGCTCGGGCAAGACCCGGGTGCTCACCCACCGGATCGCGTACCTGCTCGCCGCGCGGGACGTGCACCCGGGTGAGATCATCGCGATCACCTTCACCAACAAGGCCGCCGGTGAGATGAAGGAGCGGGTGGCGGCCCTGGTCGGCCCTCGCGCCCGGCTGATGTGGGTGTCGACGTTCCACTCCGCCTGCGTACGGATCCTGCGGGCCGAGCACGAGCACGCCGGGCTGAAGTCCACCTTCTCGATCTACGACGCGGACGACTCGCGCCGGCTGATGCAGCTGGTCGCCCGCGAGCTCGACCTCGACCCCAAGCGTTACCCGGCGCGCGGGCTGGCGGCCCAGGTTTCCAACCTCAAGAACGAGCTGGTCGACCCGGAGGAGTTCGCCGGCCGGGCCAAGGGGCCCAACGAGCGGGCGCTGGCCGAGGCGTACACGCTCTACCAGCGCCGGCTCCGGGAGGCGCACGCGCTGGACTTCGACGATTTGATCATGACCACGGTGCAGCTGCTCCAGTCGCACCCGCACGTCGCCGAGAGCTACCGCCGGCGGTTCCGGCACGTGCTGGTCGACGAATACCAGGACACCAACCACGCGCAGTACACGCTGATCAAGGAGCTGGTCTCCGGCACCGACGGGATCGAGCCGGCCGAGCTCTGCGTGGTCGGCGACGCCGATCAGTCGATCTACGCGTTCCGTGGCGCGACGATCCGCAACATCCTGGAGTTCGAGCGGGACTTCACCGACGCCCGGACGATCCTGCTGGAGCAGAACTACCGCTCCACCCAGACCATCCTCAACGCGGCCAACGCGGTGATCGACCGGAACACCTCGCGCAAGCCGAAGCGGCTGTGGAGCGAGGCGGGCGCCGGTGAGCAGATCGTCGGTTACGTGGCCGACACCGAGCACGCCGAGGCGGACTGGGTGGCCCGGGAGATCGACCGGCTGGTCGACGCCGACGAGGCACGTCCGGGGGACGTGGCGGTCTTCTACCGCACCAACGCCCAGTCCCGCGTCTTCGAGGAGGTGTTCATCCGGGTCGGCCTGCCCTACAAGGTGGTCGGCGGGGTGCGCTTCTACGAGCGCAAGGAGGTCCGGGACGCGCTGGCCTACCTGCGCGCCGTGGTCAACGACGACGACACGGTCAGCCTCCGTCGGGTGCTGAACACCCCGCGCCGGGGCATCGGCGACCGGGCCGAGGCGTGCGTCGAGGCGCTCTCCAGCCGGGACCGGATTTCCTTCGGCGCGGCGCTGCGCCGGGCGAAGGACGCGCCGGGCATCTCGACCCGGGCCGCGAACGGCATCGCCGACTTCGTCGCCCTGCTCGGCGGGGCCCGGGAGCTGGCCGAAACCGGCACCCCGGAGGAGGTGCTGGAGGCGCTGCTGACCCGCTCGGGCTACCTGACCGAGCTGGAGGAGAGCCTGGACCCGCAGGACGCGGGTCGGGTGGACAACCTCCAGGAGCTGGTCAGCGTCGCCCGGGAGTACACCGAGCGGATCGAGGCGCTGGGCGAGGAGGACGAGCGGGCCACCGTCGCCGGCTTCCTGGAGCAGGTCGCGCTGGTCGCGGACGCCGACCAGATCCCCAGCGACGACCCCGAGCACCAGGGCGTGGTCACCCTGATGACGCTGCACACGGCGAAGGGGCTGGAGTTCCCGGTGGTCTTCCTGACCGGCCTGGAGGACGGCGTCTTCCCGCACCTGCGCTCGCTGGGCGACATCCGGGAGCTGGAGGAGGAGCGCCGGCTCGCCTACGTCGGCATCACCCGGGCGCGGCAGCGCCTCTACCTGTCCCGGGCGGTGACCCGCTCGGCGTGGGGTCAGCCGGCCTACAACCCGCCCTCCCGGTTCATGGAGGAGCTGCCGACGGAGCTGGTCCGGTGGGAGCGCACCGAGGGTTCGTACACCTCCTGGTCCGGCGGGGGCGGCGGGGTCGGCGGCCGGGCGGGCGCGCGGGACCGCTCACCGACCGGGCCGCGGCGGCTTCAACGGGGGTACGCCCAAGGCGGCGGCAGCTGGCGAAGCGGCTCGGCGTGGACGGGCAGCCGGCTGACCACCGCCAGCGAGCTGCCGCAGGGGGCCGAAGGTGTCGGCGGGCGACCGGGTGAACCACCAGCGCTACGGACTGGGCCGGGTGCTCGCGTCGAGGGCCACGGTCCGGGCGCCCGGGCGCAGATCGACTTCGGGGAGCAGACGATGTGGCTGGTGCTCCGGCACGCCCCGATCGACAAGCTCTGAGCGTTCGTCGCACTCCCGAGCGGGCGCGGCGCGGCACCACGTGGGCAGGGCCCGGGCCGGCATCAGCCGGACCGGGCCCTGCCGCCGGTGGACGAGGGCTCAGCAGGCGACGTCGATGCCCCGGGCGCGCAGGAACGGCGCCGGGTCAATCTGGTTCCACATCTGACCCTGGTGGACCTCGAAGTGCAGGTGGGGGCCGGTGGCGTCTCCGGTGGCGCCCTCGTAGCCGATCACCTCGCCGGCGCTGACCTTCGCACCCACGCTGACCGCGATGCGGCTCTGGTGGGCGTAGTGGGTCAGGTAGCCGTTGCCGTGGTCGATGAAGACCGAGTTGCCGTAACCGTCGCCGACGTCGCCGGCCTTGACCACCGTGCCGGCGGCGGCCGCGTGGATCGGGGTGCCCTCCGGCATGGCGAAGTCGATGCCGGCGTGCAGGGTTCCCCACCGCTGGCCGTAGCAGGAGGTGATCTGCGCGCCCTTCATCGGGATCACCCAGGTCGCCTTCGGCTTGCTGGCGGTCTTCTTCGGCGTCGGCTTGGGCTTCGGGGCCGCCTGCTTCGTGGCGATGGCCAGCGGGCTCGCGGTCGGGCTGGCCGTGGTCGGGCTCGGCGTGGCCGTCGGGCTGACCGGTGCGCTCGACTCCCGGGCGGACCGGTCGGCGCGGGCGGCGGCGTCCACGCGGGCCTGCTCGTCGAGGGCGACCGCGGCGGGGGTCGGGGTGCCGTGGTCCGTGGTGGCGACGGAGACGCCGGCCAGGCCGAGACCGACCAGGGCCGCGGCGCCGAGGATGAGGGCTCGGCCGCCGGGCCGCTTCCGCAGCCGGTGCCGGTGCCGGGCCGGGGTGTCGAGGGTGTTCTCGTTCTGGATGGAGCTGTCTTCCTGCACGGCGGACCTTCACAGTCGAGGGGGCGCTTGACCTCGAAATACTGGTGTCAGCCGGGTTGCGGGCGGGTAGGGGCCCCGGCGGGGCGGTGAGGGCTCCGATGGCTCGTGTCCCGATATCGCGCTGCCCGTGCCGGTCCGTCCGAATAAGTGATCATGCGGGGCGTGTCCCCGCTCACATCTGCGACTGTGACCCGGCAGACTTTCCAGCGACGTCGGCCACAAGAAAACCGCCCGGATCATCCGATCCGGGCGGTCAACGGTCGATACGCAGCGTCAGGACGCGGCTACCTCGTTGTAAATTGCCTCGACTTGCAGCTTGATGTCCACTCCGCGCTCCTGAAGCCACGGCACGGGGTCGAGCGGCTGCCCGTTGACATGGATCTCCAGGTGCAGGTGGGATCCGTACGAGTGGCCGGTGTTGCCGACCAGGCCGAGCTGGTCGCCCGCCTTGACCTGCTGGCCCTCCTGGACGCTCACCTGCGAGGAGTGGCCGTAGATGGCCTCGCTGCCGTCGGCGTGCTTGATGATGACGGCGTAGCCGTAGCCGCCGAACCAGCCGGCCTTGGTGACGGTGCCGGCGTGGATGGCGACGTACGGGGTGCCCTCGGGGGCGACCAGGTCGACGCCGGTGTGCAGCTTGCCCCAGCGCATCCCGTAGGGGGAGTTGAAGTCGTAGCCCTGGAGGGGGAGCAGCCAGACGTCCGGCTCGGTTGCGGTGTTCTCGGCGCCGGCGCGGGTGCTGTCCCGGGAGGCGCGGTCGGCGGTGTCGGCCCGGGCCGAGGCGTCCTGGCTGGTGATCGAGGCCTGCTTGAGCTCGTCGAGGACCGACGGGCTGACGCTCTTGGCGTCGGGAAGCGCGCCCGCGCCCAGCGCGACCACACCGGCTCCGACGAAGGCGGTGGTGACGACGGCGGCGTAGCGGCTACGCGGGGGGGTGGGTACGCGGCGACGACCGCGATATCGATCGGGCTCAGACGACAGGCGCTGGCGCACGCACACCCTCCGTTGTCGGGGTTTCGAAGCGGTCGGCCGGCGCCCGGGGAAGTCTGTGGAACGTCGGCAGGCCACGTCGTCACCCGTCCGTAGACCTGATGACAACCGTGGACACGTTAGCCAACCACCAGGCCAGTCACAAGCCGGAGCGCCGAATTGGTGTGTCGATCTGTCCAACTGCGTACCGGATTGTCACCGATCGTAACCCTTAAACGGCGTCCTCGTTAATGCCCTTTCATCGCGGAGCGTGACCGCTAAGGTCCGGATGTCCGACCCGCGGGTCAGCCGTCCGGACGAGGGTCCGCAGCCCGGATTTCCCGGGCCGGCGCGGCCGGGTTACCGTTCGTTCAGGTGGCAGTCTCGGAGCCGGTGAAAGGTGTGCTGATGAGCTCTCGTATCCGGGTCGTCGTCGCGAAGCCCGGCCTGGACGGCCACGACCGGGGCGCCAAGGTCGTCGCGCGCGCCCTCCGGGACGCCGGCATGGAGGTCATCTACACCGGCCTGCACCAGACCCCGGAGCAGATTGTGGAGACCGCGATCCAGGAGGACGCCGACGCGGTCGGTCTCTCCGTGCTCTCCGGCGCGCACATGACGCTCTTCCGTCGGGTGCTGGAACTGCTCGATGAGCGGGACGCCCGGGACATCGTCGTCTTCGGCGGCGGCATCATCCCGGACGCCGACCTCCCGGAACTCCAGCAGCTCGGCGTCGCCAAGATCTTCACCCCGGGGGCGACCACGCAGTCGATCGTGGAGTGGGTGCGGGCGAACGTGGCCCAGCCGGTCGCCTGACCCGACGTGGCCCCGCCCGGGTCACCCGGCCGGGTTGCCTCGCCTGATCGCGGGCAGGGGGAGGGGCCGGACGCACCCCTCACACGCCCGGCCCCTCTATGCACGATGCCCCGCCGCCACCCCTCGACCGACAGGGCATCGGCCGCTCCCGCCGTCGCGCTGAATCAGCGCTCCGACATCAGACTCAACGACGTCCCCACGGCGGGGTTACGCCCCGGCCCCACATCGTCCGCGTGGTCGAACGGGGGCAGTCCACCGGCCGCCCCGGCCGGCTCTCCGGGTACGCCGACCGCGCGGAACACGGCTACGCCGACCGCGCGGAACACGGCTACGTCGACCGCGCGGACCACGGCTATGCGGCACCGGGGTCGGTACGGGCGGGACGGCTGTGCATTACCGCACACCCCGCACCCGCTCGGTTGCCGCTGGTGGCCACCTCGCTAGGCTGCGGCCAATGGCCTGTTTCAACTGATGACAGGCGTCAAACTGTTTTTCGGAACGCTGGTGGCGGCGCGACGGCGCGCCGCGGAGACGGGACGGGACGCGCAATCGTGGACCTGTACGAGTACCAGGGGCGGGACCTGTTCGAGCGGCACGGGTTGCCCGTGCTCGCCGGCGGCGTCGCCACTACCCCGGAAGAGGCCCGCGCGATCGCCGAACGCCTCGGCGGTCGGGTGGTCGTCAAGGCGCAGGTGAAGGTCGGCGGTCGAGGAAAGGCCGGCGGGGTCAAGCTCGCCGAGGGCCCGGACGAGACGGTGGCCCGCGCCACCGACATCCTCGGCATGGACATCAAGGGTCACACCGTCCACAAGGTCATGATCACCGTGACCGCGGACATCGCCGAGGAGTACTACTTCTCGTACCTGCTCGACCGAGCGAACCGCACGTTCCTGTGCATCGCCAGCGTCGCCGGCGGCATGGACATCGAGCAGGTCGCGGCCGAGACGCCGGACAAGGTGGTCAAGGCCCCCATCGACGCCAACACCGGCGTCGACGAGGCGAAGGCGCGCGAGATCGTCGCCGCCGCCGGGTTCCCGGCGGAGGTCGCCGACCAGATCGTCCAGATCGCGGTCGGGCTGTGGCAGGCGTTCGTCGCCGAGGACGCCACCCTGGTCGAGGTCAACCCGTTGGCCAAGACGGGCGACGGCAAGGTCCTGCTGCTCGACGCCAAGGTGACCCTGGACGAGAACGCCGCGTTCCGGCACCCGGACCACGAGGCGCTGGTCGACCAGGCCTCCGTGGACCCGCTGGAGCAGGCCGCCAAGGAGAAGGACCTCAACTACGTCAAGCTCGACGGCGAGGTCGGCATCATCGGCAACGGCGCGGGTCTGGTCATGTCGACCCTCGACGTGGTCGCGTACGCCGGTGAGCGGCACGGCAACGTCAAGCCGGCGAACTTCCTCGACATCGGCGGCGGCGCGAGCGCCGCGGTGATGGCGAACGGGCTGGAGATCGTCCTGTCGGACCCGGCGGTGAAGAGCATCTTCGTCAACGTCTTCGGCGGCATCACCGCCTGCGACGAGGTGGCCAACGGCATCGTGCAGGCGCTCGCGCTGCTCGAGCAGCGGGGCGAGAAGGTCACCAAGCCGCTCGTCGTCCGCCTCGACGGCAACAACGCTGAGGCCGGTCGGGCGATCCTCGACGGGGCGAACAACCCGCTCGTGCAGCGGGTGGACACCATGGATGGCGCGGCCGAGCGGGCCGCCGAGCTGGCGGCTGCGGGGGTCTGATCATGGCAATCTGGCTGACCAAGGACTCGAAGGTCATCGTCCAGGGGATGACCGGTTCCGAGGGTTCCAAGCACACCCGACGGATGCTCGCCGCCGGCACCAACGTCGTCGGCGGCACCAACCCACGCAAGGCGGGCCAGAAGGTCGACTTCGACGGCACCGAGCTGCCGGTCTTCGCGACCGTCGCCGAGGCGATGGCCGAGACCGGTGCCGACGTGACGGTCATCTTCGTGCCGCCGCAGTTCACCAAGGCCGCGGTGGTCGAGGCGATCGACGCGGGCATCGGGCTGGCCGTGGTGATCACCGAGGGCGTGCCGGTGCACGACACCGCCGCGTTCTGGGCGTACAACGTGGCGCAGGGGGAGCGGACCCGGATCATCGGGCCGAACTGCCCCGGCATCGCCTCGCCGGGCGCCTCCAACGCCGGCATCATCCCGGCCGACATCACCGGCTCCGGCCGGATCGGCCTGGTCAGCAAGAGCGGCACGCTGACCTACCAGATGATGTACGAGCTGCGGGACATCGGCTTCTCGACCTGTGTCGGCATCGGCGGTGACCCGATCATCGGGACCACCCACATCGACGCCCTCGCCGCGTTCGAGGCCGACCCGGGCACCACGGCCGGCCGCGCGGTCGGGTCCCCCGGTGGCGTTCTGCGGGGCAACGGTCACCTCCAGCCAGGGCGGCAGGGCGGGGTGGCGTGGGTCGGACATAGTCGTACCCTCCTCGGCCGGGCCGGGCCGGGCCGCGCCGGGCACGGGCTCCGCCCGGCGCGGCCGAGCGCGGGTCAGAGCCGGTAGAAGTCGGTGTAGTGGTTGGGCGAGAACCAGGTGGCGCCGGTGCTCTTGTTCACGATGATCCGGTACGCGTCGCGGGAGGCGCCGTACGCGCGCGGGTAGACGTCGTACTCGTAGTAGGTGGCGTTGGTGGGCAGCTGCCCCTCGTAGTTGTAGAACCGGCCACCGGCGAAGTTGTACAGTCCACCGCTCCACGTGTACCAGCCCCGGGTGGTCGGGAAGCCCCTGCCGGACCAGCCGGACCGGGCCGTACGGGCGTCGGCGCAGCGGGTTATCGTGCAAGAGCTGTAGACGGCGGCCTGCGCGGAGTCGCTCAGCCGGGGCGTCAGCACGGACGGCCCGACGAGGGCCGCGGCGATCATCGCGACCAGCAGCGCGATGGTGCCGGCGAGCCGGCCCACGCGGACGGTCGGCCGGGTCGGGTCTGCCAGAGTGGTCAAGGGTTCCTCCATGCCGTTGACGCCAACAGGACATCGATCTCCGTCACGCCGGGATCAGCATCCAGTCTCGGCCCGATCGCGATGCCGGGACAGACCAACGGGGGAAATTGATAGATAATGCTCGATTAATAGCTGATGATCCTCGACCGGAGCCGGACGGTCTCCCGCCGCCGGAACCTCCGCGCTCACCCACAGCAGGCAGAGCAGTCCGACGGTGAGCAGGACATAGCAGTTGGCGCGCGACCGGCCGCCGGTTGGCCATTCCGGCCAGCACCAGCCGACCCCGGCGGCCCAGCACGGTCAGCGCCTGCTCGCGGACCGGGGTGACCCCGGCGAAGTCGAAGGCCAGGTCCAGCCCGCGTCCGCCGGTCAGTTCCCGCACCGCGTCGGGAAACGCCGAGTCTCCCGGGTCCAGGGCCGCGTCGGCGCCCCACCCACGCCCCAGACCCCGGCGGCCTCGCCGGGCCGGGTCCGGCCGGTGTCGGTCACCGCCGCCCACGGCGTGGACACCGCATCCGGGATGATGCACGCCTGCTCGAAGGGGAGATCGTCCGGAATCGGCACGACCGTGTCCTGCCGGGCCAGGGCGTACTCGGCCCAGCCGCCGTCGTAGTCGACGCCGCGGGTGAACACCGTGCCACGCCGGTCCTTCTCCCCCGCCTGGAGCAGCACCCGCTGGCCGGGCTGCCAGCCCTCGACGTCGTCGCCGAGGGCGTCGATCACGCCGGCCACCTCGTGGCCCAGGGTCACCACGTCATCGGGCAGGTAGAGCGGGGTCAGCGTGCCGTCGATCAGGTGCACGTCGGACAGGCACACCCCGGCCGCCGCGACCCGGATCCGTACCTGCCCACGGGCCGGCTCGGGGATAGGAACACCCTTTCTCGCGGCGGCACGGCCCGCCACCGTCGTCCCGACAGGTAACCCGAACGGGTCGGAGGATGCCTCGGGCGTGCCGGGTGACCGGTGAGCTGGCCGGCGGCCGGTGCCGGTGGATCCGCGTCCCGGCCGGCGCCTGCGGTACGGGCGGTAGCATCCTCGGCACGAACCCGGCCGGAAAGAGGAACTCGTGGCAGCTCGATTCGAGGAACTGGCCTGGCGGGAGACGCCGATCGGCGCGATCAGCCTGCGCCGGCGGCAGACCCGGCGCTCGACGTCGAGGTCTACGAGGTCAAGCTCGACGACGAGTTCCTGATGTCCAGCCTCTTCCCGGTCGCCGAGATCGAGCTGGCCCGGCTCGGCCTGGCGCCGTTGTCCGGGGACGGTCTCGATGTCGTGGTGGGCGGTCTCGGCCTCGGCTACACCGCCCGGACCGCGCTGGAGGACCCGCGGGTCCGCTCCCTGGTGGTGGTCGAGACGATCGAGGACGTCATCGACTGGCACCGGCGCGGCCTGCTGCCCTTCGCCGCCGGACTGGCCACCGACCTGCGGACCCGGTTCGTACGGGCCGACTTCTTCGCCGCCACGGCCGGCGACGGCTTCGACCCCGACACGGCCGACCGCCGCTTCCACGCCATCCTGCTGGACGTCGACCACTCACCCCGCCACGTCCTGCACCCCAGCCACGCCGCCTTCTACACCCCGGACGGCCTGCGCCGGCTCGCCGGCCACCTGCACCCGGACGGGGTGTTCGCCCTCTGGTCGAACGACCGCCCGACCCGGACTTCCAGCGCGTGCTCACCGAGGTGTTCCCGACCTCGCTGGCCCACGTCGTCCGGTTCCCCAACCCCTTGCAGGGCCGGGAGTCGGCCAACACGGTCTACGTCGCCCGACGCTGACCGGCCGCCCCGGACGGGTCAGAACCAGTTCTCGCGCATGTCGAGCGTCGTCCGGTCCAGGCTCTCCAGCAGGTCGAACTGCGCCGCGGTGCGGGGCAGCTCGTGGCGGAAGAAGTACCGGGCGGCCTGCCGCTTGCCGGCGTAGAAGTCGAGGTCGGGGCCGTCCGCCGCCGTCGCGGCGAGCAGCTGCTCCAACCACATCCAGGCGATCACCACGTGCCCGACCACCTCCAGGTAGGAGCTGGCGTTGGCCAGCGCCAGCTCCGGGTCACCGCTGCCCCAGAGCCGGCGGGTCACCCGGGTCACCCGGTCGAGGGCGCCGGCGAGCTGGCCCGCGAGTTCGGCGGCCTCGCCGTCGGCCTTCCAGGCCCGGCCGACCGTCGCGCCGATCGTCTCGACCAGCAGCTCCAGCCCCGCGCCGCCGCGCATGGTCACCTTCCGGCCGAGCAGGTCCAGCGCCTGGATGCCGTGGGTGCCCTCGTGGATCGGGTTGAGCCGGTTGTCCCGGTAGTGCTGCTCGACGTCGTGGTCCCGGGTGTAGCCGGAGCCGCCGTGCACCTGGATCGCCAGGTCGTTGGCCTTCAGGCACCACTGCGACGGCCAGCTCTTGGCGATCGGGGTGAGCATGTCCAGCAGCAGGTGGGCCCGCTGCCGGTCGGCGGCGTCCGGCGCTGTCTTCTCCTCGTCGAGCAGCCGTCCGCAGTAGAGCACCAGGGCCAGCGCGCCCTCCACGTAGCTCTTCTGCGCCAGCAGCATCCGCCGGACGTCGGCGTGCGCGATGATCGGGACCTGCGGCGCGGTCGAAGGCCCGCTCCAGCGGCCCGGCGCTGACGTCCACGAACTGCATCCGGGAGTACGGCACGATGGAGAGCCGCCGGACCAGCAGCCCGTGCCGGACCAGCAGGTCGTTGTCGCGCTCGGCGTACCCCCAGGCCCGGACGGCCCGGACGATCGCGACCGCCCGCCAGGCGGCCAGCAGCACCACCAGGGCGAGGGCGGCGCCGAAGAGCCAGTGGCCGCTGAGCGCCCAGCCGACCGCCAGCACCACCAGGGCCACGGCGAGGACGATCGCCAGGCGGACCAGCTCCACCCGGATCAGGTCGCGGGAGATCGGCTGCCATCGGACGGTGTCCGGCCATGGGTCGAGGGGGCCGGCCGGGGCCGGCGGGGGCCCCGCGAGGTCGTCTCCGCTCACCGGGGTGATCCGCTGTGCGCACTCACGAGTCGAGCGTAGGCGATCCGGGCACCGGTGCGACCTCCCGCAGGAAGCCGCGGGCGCGGAGAAAGTCGCCGAGCGATTCCCGATGCTCGGCGCAGGCCAGCCAGGTCTTGCGCCGGTCGGGCTCGTGCAGCCGGGGATTGTTCCACCGCAGCGCCCACAACGCCGGGGCGCGACACCCGCGGGCCGAGCAGATCGGAGCCTCGTCGGCAGGGGTGGGAGCGGTCATCCGGGCCAGTCTAGGCTGGCGCGCCGGGAAGTTTAGCGCCGGGCGGCCACGGGGGGAGCCGCCCGGCGACGGGGTGAATCGTACACGCGCCAGGCCCCTTCCTGTCCACCCGTGTTCAGCGATTCGACGGACCGGACGGCGTGGCGGAAATCGGGTTCTCCCCACCTCGGCACTCAGTCGGGCGTGGGAGTCTTGATACGCACCACGCCCCGACGACCGATCATGCTGTGGAGGACCGGTGGCCCAGCCGACCACGCCCGATGCCCCGACACCGCCCGACGCCGTACCGGACCCGCCGGCACCGTTGACCACCCCGGCCGAGGACGCAACCCTGCTGGAACGGGCGCTGTTCGAGATCAAGCGGGTCATCGTCGGCCAGGACCGGATGGTCGAGCGGATGTTCGTCGCGCTCCTGGCCCGCGGGCACTGCCTGCTCGAAGGGGTGCCCGGGGTGGCGAAGACCCTCGCCGTGGAGACCCTGGCGAAGGTGGTCGGCGGTTCGTTCGCCCGGGTGCAGTTCACCCCGGACCTGGTCCCCGCCGACATCATGGGTACCCGGATCTACCGCCAGTCGAGCGAGAAGTTCGACGTCGAGCTGGGGCCGGTCTTCGTCAACTTCCTGCTCGCCGACGAGATCAACCGGGCCCCGGCCAAGGTGCAGTCGGCCCTGCTGGAGGTGATGAGCGAGCAGCAGGTGTCGATCGGCGGTGAGACCCACCGGGTGCCGAACCCGTTCCTGGTGATGGCGACCCAGAACCCGATCGAGCAGGAGGGCGTCTACCCGCTGCCGGAGGCGCAGCGGGACCGGTTCCTGATGAAGATCGTGGTCGGCTACCCGACCGACGCCGAGGAGCGCGAGATCGTCTACCGGATGGGCGTCGCCCCGCCCGAGCCGGCGCGGGTGTTCACCACCGCCGACCTGACCGCCCTGCAGCACAAGGCCGACCAGGTCTTCGTGCACAACGCGCTGGTCGACTACGCGGTCCGGCTGGTGCTGGCCACCCGCGCCCCGGCCGAGCACGGCATGCCGGACGTCGCCCAGCTGATCCAGTACGGCGCCAGCCCGCGCGCCTCGCTCGGCCTGGTCCGGGCCACCCGCGCGCTGGCGCTGCTCCGCGGCCGGGACTACGCGCTGCCGCAGGACGTGCAGGACATCGCGCCCGACATCCTGCGCCACCGGCTGGTGCTCAGCTACGACGCGCTCGCCGACGACGTGCCGGCCGACCACGTGGTGCACCGGGTGATGTCCACCATCCCGCTGCCGGCCGTCGCGCCCCGGCAGCAGGCCTCCCCGCCGCCGGCCACCCCCGCCGGGGCGGGCTGGCCCGGGCAGCGGCCGTGACCTCACCCGGGCGCCGACCGGTCGAGGGCGACCGCAACGCGGCCGTGCTGTCCCGGTTGCAACTGCTGGTCACCCGCAAGCTCGACGGGCTGCTCCAGGGCGACTACGCCGGTCTGCTGCCGGGACCGGGCAGCGAGGCGGGGGAGTCGCGGGAATACCGCCCCGGCGACGACGTACGCCGGATGGACTGGCCGGTCACCGCCCGGACGACGGTGCCGCACGTGCGGCGTACGGTGGCCGACCGGGAGCTGGAGACCTGGCTCGCGGTGGACCTCTCGGCGAGCCTGGACTTCGGCACCGGGCAGTGGCTCAAGCGGGAGGTGGTGGTCGCCGCGGCGGCGGCCATCGCCCACCTGACCGTCCGCGGTGGCAACCGGATCGGGGCGGTGGTGGGCACCGGCGGTACGGCCACCGCGCCGGCCGCCGGTGGCGGGCGGCGCCGCCGGTCACCGGGCCCGGCGTGATGCTCCGGCTGCCCGCCCGGTCCGGCCGCAAGGAGGCGCAGGGTCTGCTCCGGGCGATCGCCGGCGCCGAGATCCGGCCGGGGCGCAGCGACCTCGGCGCGCTGGTGGACATGCTCAACCGGCCGCCGCGCCGGCGTGGTGTGGCGGTCGTCATCTCCGACTTCCTGGCGCCGCCGCAGCAGTGGGGCCGGCCGCTCCGTAAGCTGCGGGTCCGGCACGACGTGCTGGCGATCGAGGTGGTCGACCCGCGCGAGCTGGAACTTCCCGATGTGGGGGTGCTCCCGGTGGTGGATCCGGAGACCGGCGAGCTGCACGAGGTGCAGACCGCCGATCCTCGGCTGCGGCAGCGCTACGCCGAGGCGGCCGCCGCGCAGCGGGCGGCGATCGCCACCGAGCTGCGGGCCGGCGGCGCCGCGCACCTGCGGCTGCGGACCGATCGAGACTGGCTGCTGGACATGGTGCGTTTCGTGGCCGCTCAGCGGCACGCCCGCACCCGGGGGACGACGCGATGATCCGTTTTCTGCAACCGTGGTGGCTGCTGGCCGTGCTGCCGGTGCTCGCTCTCGCCGGGCTGTACGTCTGGCGGCAGCTGCACCGCCGGGCGTACGCGATGCGGTTCACCAACGTCGACCTGCTGCGTACCCTCGCCCCAAAGGGGTTGGGCTGGCGACGGCACGCGGCGGCCACCGCGTTCCTGCTCGCCCTGGTGGCGCTGGCCACCGCGATGGCCCGCCCGGCGATGGACACCAGGGAGCCGCTGGAGCGGGCCACCGTCATGCTGGCCATCGACGTGTCGCTGTCCATGCAGGCCGACGACGTGGCGCCGAACCGGCTGGCGGCGGCCCAGGAGGCGGCCAAGCAGTTCGTCGACGAGCTGCCGGAGAGCTACAACCTCGGGCTGGTGTCATTCGCCAAGTCGGCGAATGTGCTGGTGGCGCCGACGAAGGACCGCGACGCGGTGACCACCGCCATCGACGGGCTGGCGCTGGCCGAGGCGACTGCCACCGGGGAGGCGGTCTTCACCTGCCTGGAGGCGATCCGTTCGGTGCCCGCCGACGGCACGGCCGGCATCCCGCCGGCCCGGATCGTGCTGCTCTCCGACGGCTACCGCACCTCCGGTCGCTCGGTGGAGGAGGCGGCGGCCGCCGCCCAGGCGGCCAACGTGCCGGTCTCCACCATCGCCTTCGGCACCGACTCGGGGCAGGTCGACATCGGCGGCCAGCTGCAGCGGGTGCCGGTGGACCGGCTGGCGCTGGCGCAGCTCGCGGAGACCACTCAGGGCTTCTTCTACGAGGCGGCCTCGGTCAGCGAGCTGAAGCAGGTCTACCAGGACATGGGCAGCTCGATCGGGTTCCGCACGGAACCTCGGGAGGTCACCCAGTGGTACGCGGGCGTGGCCCTGCTCCTCGCGCTCTGCGCCGGCACCCTCAGCCTGCTCTGGTCCTCCCGCCTGCTCTGATCCGACAGTCGACGGTCACCGCGCAGCCGGCGGCGTCCGGGCGTGCCGGGCGGGTCAGTGGCTGCCGCCGGCGAGGACGAAGATGACGGCCACCCAGACGGCGGCGAGGGTGAAGCCCAGCGGGGCGACGTAGCGGCTCATGAGACGGCTCCGGTGCGACTGGATGGTCCGCGGCGGGATGCGGACCGCAGGGGTAGGCAGGACGCGCACACGAAGTCGTGACCGGGCGGCTCCTGGCGTGCCGCCTGAGATCGGGCGGCGCAGCGCGGTCCCGCGGCGGGAGCCGGGGAGCGGGCTGTGCGGGGAGCGGAGCTGGGTCAGCTCACCTGCTGAGTCGTGGCTCAGCGGGGCTGACGTTCGGCCCGGCCACGACTGGGAGGATCGCTATCTCGCACAGCGATCACCTCCTGCGGTCGGCGGGGCCCGGAACGGGGATCATCGTACAACGGCGGCGCGCGGGACGTGCACTCGGCCGGACGGCCCCCGCGGCCCGTACGGGCGGGCCACGGCGGCCGATTTGCAAGCCGGTGGTGGGCGGGTGACCCGGCCTGCGTTAGCGCTTACCTGCCGGTAACGCCTAGTCTCCAACGCGTCCGTGCAGACGACTTCGCAAGGGGGATCCGTGGCCCGAACCGTGCTGGTGACCGGCGGCAACCGGGGGATCGGCCTGGCCATCGCGCAGGCCTTCGCCAAGCAGGGCGACCGGGTGGCGGTGACGACCCGCAGGGGCGTGGCGGCGGACGGGCTCTTCGGGGTGACGTGCGACGTCACCGACGCCGCCTCGGTCGACGCGGCCTTCACCGCGGTCGAGGCCGAGCTCGGGCCGGTCGAGGTGCTGGTGGCGAACGCGGGCATCACGGACGACACGCTGCTGATGCGGATGTCCGAGGAGCAGTTCACCAGCGTGGTCGACACCAACCTGGCCGGCGCCTTCCGCTGCGCCAAGCGCGCGTCGACGAAGATGCTGCGGGCCCGCTGGGGCCGGATGATCTTCATCTCCTCGGTGGTCGGCCTGTACGGCGGCGCGGGCCAGGTCAACTACGCAGCCAGCAAGGCCGGGCTGGTCGGCGTGGCCCGTTCGATCACCCGCGAGCTGGGCAGCCGCAACATCACCGCGAACGTCGTGGCGCCGGGCTTCATTGACACCGACATGACCGCCGCCCTGCCGGAGGAGCGGCGCACCGAGTACCGCAAGGCCATCCCGGCCGGCCGGTTCGCCGACCCGGACGAGGTCGCCGGCGTGGTCACCTGGCTGGCCGGTGACACCGCCGGGTACATCTCCGGCGCGGTCATCCCGGTCGACGGCGGCCTGGGCATGGGCCACTGACAAGTCTTATCACGTACCGAGAAAGACGGAGGAACCCCTACATGTCCGGACTGCTCGCCGGTAAGCGGCTGCTGGTCACCGGCGTCATCACCGACGCCTCGATCGCCTTCTCGGTGGCGAAGCTCGCCCAGGAGAACGGCGCGCAGGTGGTGCTGACCGGGTACGGGCGGCTCTCCCTGGTGGAGCGGATCGCCAGGCGGCTGCCCCAGCCCGCCCCGGTGATCGAGCTCGACGTGACATCCCCGGAGCAGCTCGCCGGCCTCGCCGACAAGGTGCGCGAGCACGTCGACGGCCTCGACGGGGTGGTGCACTCGATCGGCTTCGCCCCGCAGAGCTGCCTCGGCGGCGGTTTCCTCGACGCGCCCTGGGAGGACGTGGCCACCGCCCTGCAGGTCTCGACGTTCTCCTACAAGTCGCTGGCCATGGCGGCGCTGCCGCTGATGGCTCCGGGCGGCGCGGTGGTCGGCCTGACCTTCGACGCCACGAAGGCCTGGCCGGTCTACGACTGGATGGGCGTGGCCAAGGCCGGCCTAGAGTCGGCGTCGCGGTACCTGGCGATGCACCTCGGCCCGAAGGGCATCCGCAGCAACCTGGTCGCCGCCGGTCCGCTGCGGACCATCGCGGCCAAGTCGATCCCCGGCTTCGACCAGTTCGAGGACGCCTGGGCCGCGCGAGCGCCGCTGGGCTGGAACCTCACCGACCAGGAGCCCGCCGCCCGGGCGTGCCTGGCGCTGCTCTCCGACTGGTTCCCCGCGACCACCGGCGAGATCGTGCACGTCGACGGCGGTTACCACGCCATCGGCTCCTGACCTCCGGCCCGCCGGCATCGGCCGGCGGGCGTGACGCGTGCCACCTGCGGGTCATCGCTTTTTACCTGGCAGGGGTTCCCGTTACCGGGCTGACCTGGGGGCGTCGCGGGACCGTCGCGGTGGGCGGGGAAGAATAGGCCCATGGCGTACGACGCGTTGGTGCTGGTCTCGTTCGGCGGCCCGGAGCGGCCGCAGGACGTGCTGCCATTCCTCATGAACGTCACCCGGGGGCGGGGCGTTCCGCCGGAGCGGCTCGAGGAGGTCGCCGAGCACTACCAGCACTTCGGCGGGGTCTCCCCGATCAACCAGCAGTGCCGCGAACTGCTCGCCGCGATCCGGGCCGACTTCGCCGCGCACGGCCTCGACCTGCCGGTCTACTGGGGCAACCGGAACTGGGACCCGATGCTGGCCGACACCGTGGCGCAGATGCGCGACGACGGGATCCGGCACGCGCTGGCGTTCGTCACCAGCGCGTACGGGGGGTACTCGTCCTGCCGGCAGTACCAGGAGGACATCGCGGCGGCCCGTGCCGCGGTCGGTGCGGACGCGCCGGTGATCGAGAAGCTCCGCCAGTTCTGGGACCACCCCGGCTTCGTCGAGCCGCACGTCGACGCGGTGAAGGCCGCACTGGCGCAGCTCGACCCGGCGGAGCGGGACAGCACCCGGCTGGTCTTCACCGCCCACTCCATCCCCAGCTCGATGGCGGCCAACGCCGGCCCCCACGGCGGCCGGTACGAGGCGCAGCTGCACGAGGCCGCCCGGCTGGTCGCCGCGGCAGCCGCCCCCCGACCTGCCGTACGAGCTGGTGTGGCAGAGCCGGTCGGGCCCGTCGCAGGTGCCGTGGCTGGAGCCCGACATCAACGACCACCTGGCGGCCCTCGCCGAGTCCGGCACCACCGCCGTGGTGGTCAGCCCGATCGGCTTCGTCTCCGACCACCTCGAGGTGGTCTGGGACCTGGACACCGAGGCACTGGACACCGCGAAGCAGCTCGGCCTGGACTTCGTCCGGGCCGGCACCCCCGGCACCGACCCGCGATTCGTGGCGATGGTGCGCGAGCTGGTGACCGAGCGGATCGCCCCGGACGGGGAGCGGCTGCGGCGACGCCTCGGCGACCTGCCGCTCTGGGACACCTGCCCCACGGTGTGCTGCGTGCCCGCCCGCCGACCCTGATCCACATCCGCGCGGACGCCGGCCACGGCGGCCCGCCCCGAAACCCCCTTGGGACGACACATGCGCGAGCGCAAACCGGTGCAGAGCTGGCTGACCGACATGGACGGCGTGCTGGTGCACGAGGGCCAGCCCGTGCCCGGCGCACCGGAGTTCGTCAACCGGCTCCGGACCTCCGGCAAGCCGTTCCTGGTGCTCACCAACAACTCGATCTACACGCCGCGGGATCTGCAGGCCCGGCTCACCCGGATGGGCTTCGAGGTGCCGGAGCACGCGATCTGGACGTCGGCGCTGGCCACCGCCCAGTTCCTCGCCGACCAGCGGCCGGGCGGCACCGCGTACGTGATCGGCGAGGCCGGGCTGACCACGGCGCTGCACGCGGTCGGCTACGTGCTGACCGACTTCGCCCCGGACTACGTGGTACTGGGGGAGACCCGCACCTACAGCTTCGAGGCGATCACCAAGGCGGTCCGGCTGATCAACGACGGCGCCCGGTTCATCTGCACCAACCCGGACGTCACCGGCCCCTCGGTCGAGGGCGCGCTGCCGGCCGCCGGCTCGGTCGCGGCGATGATCTCGAAGGCGACCGGGGTCGAGCCGTACTTCGTCGGCAAGCCCAACCCGATGATGATGCGTTCGGCGCTGAACACCATCGAGGCGCACTCGGAGACGACCGCGATGATCGGCGACCGGATGGACACCGACATCCTCTGCGGCCTGGAGGCCGGGTTGGAGACCATCCTCGTGCTGACCGGCATCAGCAGCCGCACCGAGGCGGAGCGCTACCCGTACCGGCCGTCCCGGATCGTCAACTCGGTCGCCGACCTGATGGACGAGATCTGACCCGCGCGGACGCGGGCGCGGGCCGACGGGTCAGGGGCGCAGCGGCGCGTTGCAGCGGCGACCGTGCCTGTCGGCAGCCGTGTGAGCGGGCGCAGCGCGGCGTCGCGCTGCTGGGCCTCGTAGT
>JAEVHO010000058.1 GCA_016802835.1 Micromonospora sp. ATA32
GACCGGGACGTCAACGCGGCGATGAACGTGTTGGCCCAGGGACGCTGGGACAACTCAAACGACCGTGGAGCGCACGTAAGACCGGCGCCCGTGCCGGCGGCGCGCCGAGAAGCGGTAATCCACCCGGACGCCGCGTGTTCCACACGCAGCATGGAGGGAACCTCCGTCCTTCAGGGCGGAGAGAACGTCAAGAGTGCATCGAGCCGCAGGTGTCCAACCTGCTCAAGCATGAGACCCTGTCCGGGGAGGTCCTGCGGATAAATACCGCGGTTGCCGAACCGCAGGCGCGCGGCCTGCGGACCGACGCGGTGCGGGCCGCGATGGAACGTGCCGACGGGTCGGTGCAGGACATCCACGCTTCGCCGGTCCAGGTGCGGTAGTGCTCTCTCTAGACGGCCTCAAGGCGCACGCGTGGGTATCGGCGCATTTCGTTGGACAGAAACGCCCCGAATGCTGCCAGGGACAGGGGCCCCGGCATGGGACGGCGGTCCGGGATGGCGCGCAGTGCCCGCTGGTAGCCGAAGAAGGTGTGCGGGTCGCTGGGATACCGGCTCGCTGAGACACCGGCGAAGACACCGGCGACCCGGGCCCGCCGGAGTACGTCGCGCCATTGCTCGGCGGTCGCTGCCCCGACCGAGTTGACGCCGTGGCAGAAGAGCCCCACGTGTAGGTAGTCGTAGCCGTCGCCGCTGTCCAGGTAGCGGTGCAGGCCAGCGAGCGACGGCTGGACCGGAAACGCCGTCCAGTACGGCACTGCGCCGATTCGCAGTGTCCACCACGGGTCCAGCAGCATGAACGAGTCGATCAGCAACCGGTCGGCCGGGAGACCACGTTGCCGGTACCACCAGCGGTACAGGTCGGCGATCAGCGGGCTGAGGTCCTCAGGTTCACCGAAGGCCAGTTGGCGCAGGCGGTAGCCGTGGCGGTCGGCGAAGGCGGCGATATCGTCGTGGAGCGCCGGCTCGAAGCCCCATTCCGCTTCCGGGCTGTCAGCGTCAACCGGCGGCGCCTGCCACCTCGTCACCGCAGCCCCGTAGCGGCGTAGATAGTCCGCGACCTGCGGCCCGCCGTCGCGGTACTCCTGTGGCGACATGCCGCCGACGGCGCCGAACTGGAACAGGTGTCGCTCCCCGATGCGGGTGGTGGGCCAACGCTGGCCGCATTCGGCGGTCAGGATGACTCCGCCCGGTTCGAGGACGTCGGTGAGGAACTTCTCGTACGCCGGGCCCAACCGGATGCGTTTCACGCGGAAGTATGCCATCCGGCGCAGGGTGAGGCGGTCCTGGTTCGGGTCGTGCATGTGGTGCAGCACGACATCCGGATTGCGGTCGAGCAACGCACGGGCGGTGCGGTCGAACGCGTGCGCCGCGCGCACCGGATCATCAGGCGAGACTCGGCGCTGACGTACGGGTAGCAGCAGCGTCTGCGGCAGCCAGGGCACCCCGAGTGCGGCGCACAGGTGCGTCAGTGCGCCGCTGGTGGACCCGATCACCACCGCGGGGTAGCGGCGGTGCGGATAGCGCCCGGCAATCGACGCCGCCACGGTGTCGGTGTCGAGCGCGGCGATGTCCGATTCGGGGCGTCCCTCGGTGCCGCTGAGCACGCTGTAGATCCACTCGCGGGTGTTCACCGGCAGCCGGGCCGCCACCGCGGCGGCGGGCCGCAACGCCCGGAAGGCGGGCTTGCCCAGCGGCGGCGTGTCCCGGCCGTGCAGGAACCGGGCTAGCGCCACGACCATGGCGGACGCGGAGTCGAACCCGGCGATCTCGCGCGGCAGCTTCATGGCACCTCCGGCCGATTCATGCCCGGACGCGTGGGTACCAATCAGACCATGCCCGAGTTCCCGCGCGACGTGACCACGTCATACCACGACGGGGCCTTGGGCCGGATGCGCAGCCGCTCGGTCGGCGTGCCTCGGTCCGGTATGCCGGAGGTCGTACTCGTGCAGGGCATGGCCGTGGCCGACTACCTGCTGCCCGGACTGGCCGCGTTCGGCGAGTGGACCCGTGCGCACCTGGTGGAGCTGCCGGGGTTCGCCGGGCAGCGGCGAGCCGCCGCACGAGCTGTCAGTGCCGGAGTTCGGCCACGCCGTCGCCGACTGGCTGAGCACGCGAGAACTCGGCCCTGTGATCCTGGCGGGGCATTCCAGCGGCACCCAGGTCGCCGCCGAGGCCGCCGCGGGCCATCCCGGCGTGGCCGGGCTGGTACTGGCCAGCCCCACCGTCGACCCGGTCGCCCGTAGCCTGGTGCGCCTGCTCGTGCGCTGGCAACTTGACGGCCGGCACGAGCCCCCCGGCCTGACCGAGTCGCACCGGCCGGAGTGGAAACGCGCCGGCCTGCGCCGGCTGGTGCACCTGGTACGGGTTCACCTTCTCCACGTCATGGAGGAACCACTTGCGCGGTTGACGGTGCCGCTGCTGGTCCTGCGCGGCGAACAGGACCGGCTGAGCACGCCGGAGTGGGGACGGCGGCTGGCCCTCATCGTCCCTGACGGCCGGTATGCCGTACTTCCCGGCGCTCACACCTTTCCCTGGCGGGACCCGCAGGCATGGTCCGAACCGGTGCGCGAGTTCGCCCAGACGGTGCGGTGACAAGACCATGGATGGTGACGTTGGCCGGTCTCACCGCAGATCATGGCCGGGGTGTCGCGGCGTATCGCGGGCGAGTTGGATCTCCTCAGGGCTTGAACCCCATCATTCCCAGCATTGCTAGCCGGATCGTCCCACTCATTCCGAGAATCGAACTTCCTTTGCGCTCAGTCACGTGGAGGCGCTGTTCCTCAAGGTCCAGGCAGAGTGCCGCCCTGGCCGGACTCGACTCGGCGGATTAGGTCAGGCAGCTCGCCGGCCTCGAACGCATCCACATCCTTGAGTAAGACCCATAAGTCGGCGGTTGCCTGCGCATTGCAGCGTGGCTATCAGGGTGCGTTTCTCGAACCGGCCGCGCAGCTCGGCTAGAGAGAGAGTGAGCGGGTGCTGGACGAGGCCGTCCACCTGCAGCCGCCAGACGTCCGGGTCGATCCGAGGGATCGGACCATGGTTACGGCTGTAGAAGGCGTTCAGCGGGGTGAGGGGCTGACCGTCGAGTGCAGTACGAGGCGGTTCCACATTGTAAGGGTCCGCGCCATGCACGAGCATGTCCGTCCCGTTTGCCCCATTGTCCCACATTGGCATGTTATTCGGGACTGTCGGTACAGGAATGCCAATCAGCCGCTCAAGGCCGCGCAGGAGCCGGAGATCTCCACCATGACCGGCTGGCTGACAGCCTGGGGCAAGCCTGCCCGAAGCGCGAGCGGCGGCATGCCGGGCATGACCGACGGCAGCGGCATGCCGGGCATGGACCACGGGATGCCCGGCATGTCTGCCGCCGACATGGAGAAGCTCAGGGCGCCTCGGGCACGGACTTCGACAAGCAGTTCCTGACCATGATGATCGCCCACCATCAGGGGGCCGTCACCATGGCCAAGGACGAGGTCGCCCAGGGCGCGAACGCCGACGCCAAGGCTCTCGCGCAGCGGATCATCACCGGGCAGCAGGCCGAGATCGACACCATGAAGACGATCCTGGCCCGGCTGTAGGGCCCCACGGTGCCCGGGCATCTCCGGACGCCCGGGCACCGGCTACGCCACGCAGTTGTGGCGCGTCGACCACCCGGGGGGCCTCGCCGACTCGCTGGGCGTCGTGGACACGCCGCTCGGAACAAACAGCGGCCCAACCGCGAGCCGGAGATTCTCCGTGCTTCAGCGGTTGGGGTCGAAGGCGCCGTCGAACTCGAAGACGGGGTTGGGGACGTCCCGGCCGTGGGTGTCGGTGAGGGTGGCCTGACCGATGAGTTTCGACGGTCCGCCAGCGACGTATGTGGCGTCGGCCTTGGCCTGGACCTCGAACTTGCCGTCCTGCGCCTGTCCGTGATCGTCGGTGAAGTGGATCATGCAGATCCAGTCCGGGCCGGGTCCGACGTCGGGGATCTTCGGGCCGCCCCGATCGCAGTCGGCGGTGGCGTCGATGCTGGCGACGGTGACGGCGGGTTCGCCGAGCAGCGTGGCCCGCTGGACGTAGAGGTTGGCGAAGGTAGGGGTGATCGCGCTTTCGAGACGGGCCCTGGTGACGTCGGGCTGGCCGCAGCCGGCCAGGGAGGCGGTGGT
The DNA here is from genome assembly GCA_016802835.1 of Micromonospora sp. ATA32. Taxonomy (GTDB): domain Bacteria; phylum Actinomycetota; class Actinomycetes; order Mycobacteriales; family Micromonosporaceae; genus Micromonospora. The sequence continues at coordinate 4,145 of JAEVHO010000058.1, forward strand.
GGCGGCCACCAGCCCGGCGGCCAGGACGGTGGTGCGCAGGCGGGTCATGGTCAGCCTCCGGTGATGTCGCGACGACGCAGGTGGAAGTAGGCGAAGGCCAGGCAGACGACCAGCCAGCCGGCGCTGACCAGCGCGCCGGTGACGATCGGTGCGTGGAAGGGGTGCTGGGTGAGCAGTCCGTGCCAGGCCTCGAACGGGGTGGTGAGCAGCAGCTGGCGGGCCTTGTTGAGTCCGCCGAGACTGCTGAGCAGTTGCATGACCATCCCGAGGACGACGGGTGCGGCGACACCGATGGTGGGGTTGCGGGTGGTGACCGACAGCAGGATTGCCAGGGCCGTGAAGCCGAGCACCGGCGCCACGGCGGTGGCCCAGCTCGCGATGACGATGGGCAGCGCGCTGCCGCCGGGGATGAGCTGTCCGCTCAGTCCGGGCAACGGTTGGGTGCCGACGACGAGCAGGCTGGTGGTGATGGTGCTGGTGGCGAACAGAGCCAGCACGAGCAGGTTGAAGCCGGCTGCGGTGAGCGTCTTGGCCCAGAAGACCTGGGTGCGGCTGACCGAGCGGGTGAGGATGGTCTTCCAGGTGCCGTGCTGGTCCTCGTTGGCGAAGATGTCCCCGGCGACCAGCGCGGCGAGCAGTGGCAGCACCCACTGGTGGACAAAGGCGAGCACGAAGAGCGGGACCGCGTAGCCGCTGGCGTGGATGTGCCGGCCGTAGATGGTGTCCTTGGGCGGCAGTTGGGTGTTGAAGATCAGCACGACCGCGATCGGGACGACCACCGCGCCGATTATCAGGGCGCGGCTGCGGGCCTGGGCGGCGAGCTTGGCCACCTCCCCGCGCAGCACCGTCGCGGTGCCGGGCCGGCGGCGGACAGTGGGCGTGCCCGTGGGTACGGCGGTGGTGGCGCTCATCGGCGGGCTCCGGCGGGGGCGTCGAGGTTGGCGGTGGGGCTGGCGGGTGCGGATTCGGTGAGCATGAAGAACAGCGCCTCCAGTGGCGTCTCGTCGCGGGTGAGGCCGCGCAGCGCGATGCCGGCATCGACGATGTCGGCGACGAGGGCGTCGACATCCTTCTGCGGCCCGCGGATGGCCAGTCCGTCGTTGACGCCGCTGACTTCCAGCCCACGGGCACGGGCCAGTTCTTCGGTCCGGATGTCCTCAGTGGTGGTGATCCGGTGCGCCTGCTCGGGCGCCTGCTCGCGCAGCGCGACGATCGAGCCGTGATGCACCACCGACCCGGATCGCATGATCGTGACGTTGTCGCAGATATGCTCGACCTCGGCCATGTCGTGGCTGCTCAGCAGCACGGTGAGGCCGGTGTCGGCGAGCCGCCGGATCAGGGCGCGCATGTCGCGGATGCCGGCGGGGTCCAGGCCGTTGGCGGGCTCGTCGAGGACCAGCAGCTGTGGGTCGCGCAGCAGGGCGGAGGCGACGCCGAGGCGCTGCCGCATGCCGAAGGAGTAGCCGCGGACCTTGTCGCGTTGCCGGTCGGTCAGCCCGACGACGTCGAGCACCTCACCGACGCGGGAGGCGGCGTCCGCGCCGTCGAGGCCGGCGAGCAGCTGCAGGTTCCTGCGGCCGGTCAGCCCGGGGTAGAACTTCGGGCTCTCGATGAACCCGGCGACGCCGGCCAGGGAGTTGACGCCGTGGCGCCGCCATGAGCGGCCGAAGACCTCAAGGGTGCCATGGTCCGGTCGGATCAGCCCGAACAACATCCGGAGGAAGGTGGTCTTCCCGGCGCCGTTGGGGCCGAGGACGCCGTACACCTCGCCTTGGGCGACCTGGACGGTGATGTCGTCGACGCGGTCATTGCGCCGTAGGTCTTGGTGAGGTTGACGGCGTTGACCGCCAGCACATCGCTCATGCGGCAGACGCTAAAGATCAGACATGAAGCCGGGATGAAAGCGCGCGGGTGTCAGCGGGGATCCGCTTGGCGACGGCGGCGGCGGGCCAGGTGCCACCCGGCGTAGCCGATGACCACGAGGGCCGCGGCGGGGATCACGTACCACTGGTAGCGGTGCAGTTCGGCCTCGATCGCCCGGATGTGGTCGCCGGCGAGGTACCCGGCGGTCGCCCACACGCCCACCCAGGCGGCGGCGCCGACCGCGTTGTACGCGACGAACCGCCGCCAGGGCATGCCGGTGGCGCCCGCGATGACTCCGTTGAATTGCCGCAGCCCTTCGACGAAGCGGGCGATCGCGACGACCTTCGGCCCGTGCCGGCCCATGAACGCCTCGATCCGCGCCAGTCGTCCCGGCGTCAGACGCACGTACCGGCCGTAGCGCAGGATCAACGGGCGGCCCCCGGTCCGGCCGATCAGGTAGCCGACGCTGTCACCGCCGACCGCGGCCAGGAACGCCGCCGCGGCGACCCCGACGATGTTCAGCTCGCCGCGTGCGGCGTAGCCGGCGCCCAGGATGATCGCCGTCTCGCCGGGCGCGGGCACACCGAAGCCCTCGACGAAGACCAGGACGAAGACGCCGAGATAGCCCTGGTGCGCGACCAGACCCGTGAGCGAGGCCAGAACCCTCATCGGTAATCGAGCGCCGGAGCGTATTCATCGGCGACAGCGTCTCCGGTCGAGGGACGCAGCAGGGACCGGAACCGGGTGTGTTCCAGCCGGCGCAGGCCGGCAGCCAGGGGCCGGCGGGCGAGGAGATACCCGAGCAGCGTCACGGCGGCGCCGACGGCGAATCCGGCCAGGACGTCGTACGGGTAATGGGCGGCGATGTACACGCGGGCGAAGCCCATCAGAGCGGCGGCGACGACCGCCAGCAGCCCGAGTCGCCAGCTGACCAGCAGCAGTCCGGCGAACAGCACCACCCCGTACACGGCATAGCCGGACAGGGCAGCGTGCAGCCACGGCGTCGTCCGGGCGAAGTCGTTGATCTCCATGAAGAGTCGCTCGTTCATCATGTCCTTCCGCCTCGGGCTAGGTGGCCGACGGTAGGCAGGCGTGCATGAAGGGCAGATGAAGGCCGCGGGCGGCCGTGCTGCACTGGTAGCCGATGCGAGAGGGGGCAGGGTGCGGGTGCTGGTGGTTGAGGACGAGCGGCGGCTGGCTGGCCTGCTCGCCCGTGGCTTGCGTGAGGCCGGTCACGCCGTCGACGTGCGCCACACCGGCTCCGACGGACTGCTCGCGGCCAGCGCCGGCGCGTACGACTCTGTGGTGCTCGATGTGATGCTGCCCGGCCTTGACGGCGTCGCGGTGTGCCGGACGCTGCGGCAGCGGGGCAACATGGTGCCCGTGCTGATGCTCACCGCCCGCGGTGACGTCCCCGACCGGGTCGCCGGTCTGGACGCCGGCGCCGACGACTACCTGGCCAAACCGTTCTCCTTCGACGAACTGCTCGCCCGGCTGCGCGCCCTGCACCGCCGGGCTGGGGGTCCGTCGTCGGCCGAGGTACGCGCCGGAGACCTGCTCCTCGACCCCGCGCGGCGGAGAGTGTTCCGCGGCGAGGTGGAGATCGACTTGTCGGCGCGGGAGTTCGACATCCTCGCCCTCTTGCTGTCCCGGGCCGGCAGTGCCTGACCCGCTACCAGATCCTCGACGAGGTCTGGGACGGCGAGACCGACATCCGCTCCAACGTCATCGACGTCCACATCGCCACCCTCCGCGGCAAGGTCGACAAGCCGTTCGGGCGCCACACCATCGAAACCCTGCGTGGCGTCGGCTACCGCCTGCGCCCCGACGGGGCCTGACGTGCGACCCCGCCCGGCGCTGCGACGCCGTGTCTGTACCCGGTTGTCAGCCGGCGACCCCATTGTCGGCCGGTTGGGTCGCCTGCCGCTGCGCATTCGGCTGATCGCCGGCTTCGCCGCGGCGATGCTGCTCGTCCTCGCCGGCGCCGGCGCGTTCGTCTACCTGCGCGTGCAGTACGCCCTCGACCTGCGCCTCGACGAGGACCTGGCCGCGCAGTCGGCGCAGCTGACCGGGCTCGTCCGCGCCGGCGGAGTGCCGCACGACAACCGGGCCGTCGCCACCGCGCCAGGCGGCTACTACCAGATCCTCGACGCCGGCAACCACGTCCTGGCCGCCAGCCCCGGCCTGCCCGCCGGCTCGCTGTTGACCCCTCACCAGCTCGATGTCGCGCTACGGCAGCCGCTGCGCCGCGACCGCGGCACGCTGATCCCCATCAGCACCCGCCCACTGCGCCTGTACGCCGTACCCCTGCAACCCGGCGCCACGCCACCGGCCGGGCAACCAGCCGTCACCGTCGCCGCGGTCCGCCGCGACCAACGCGACGAGGCACTGCGGGAACTCATCGGCCAACTCACCCTCGCCAACCTCGCCGCCCTCGCCATCGCCTCGCTGGTCGGCTACCGCCTCGCCCGCGCGGCACTCGCCCCGGTCGAGCGCTACCGCAGCGAAGCCGCCCGCATCGCCGGCGGTGCCACCGGAGTACGCCTGGCCGTACCCGACCGCTCCGACGACGAGGTCGCCCGCCTCGGCCGCACCCTCAACGACATGCTCACCGCCCTCGAGGCCGCCCTGGACCGGGAACGGCGCTTCATCAACGACGCCAGCCACGAACTGCGGACCCCACTGACCCTGCTCTCCACCGAACTGGAACTGGCCCTGCGCCGGCCGCGCAGCGCCGCCGAACTCGAACAGACCCTGCGCAGCGCCGCCGCCGACACCGCCCACCTCATCGCGCTCGCCGACACCCTGCTCAGCGTCGGCGTGCAACCCGCCCACGCCGACAGCGCCCCCGAGGTAAACCTCACCGAACTGCTGGCCCGGCCTCGTCGAGCGGTACCGGGCCACCACCGGCGAGGCTCTGCCCGCCGAGGTCGCGGCCGGCCTGACCGTCCGGGGGGACACCACCGGCCTCGGCCGGGCCGTCACCAACCTGCTCGACAACGCCGTCCGGTACGGCACCCCACCCATCACCGTCACCGCCGTCCCCGTCGACGGACTGGTCCGGCTCACGGTCCACGACAACGGTCCCGGCATGAGCCCGCAGTTCCTGCCGCACGCCGCCGAACGATTCAGCCGCGCCGACACCGCCCGCACCTCACCCGGCACCGGCCTCGGCCTGTCCCTCGTGGAGGCCATCGTCCGCGCCCACCACGGCGAACTACGGATCTGCTCCGCCGGGGTACACCACCGCACGGACACCCGATTCGACCTGCCCTGCGGCCACCCGACAACCGGCACCACGATCACCGTGCTGCTGCCATCGACGCCAGGCGTCCATCCGGGCGCCGACTCGAGGAGAGACGGTGGCTAGCGTCCCCACCGGCCTGTCCGACAGCACCACCGCAGCCAGACCCGCAACTCCCAACCCGGCCTGGTCGGCGTGGCGCGTCGTGGTCAGCTCCGGGGCGGTCAGCCTCGCCGCCGACATGGTCTACGAGGGAGCGCGGTCGATCACCGGGCCGCTCCTGGCAGCCCTCGGCGCGTCGGCGATGGTCGTCGGTCTGGTCGCCGGCGCCGGGGCTGTACGCCGCCGCGATGGCCGCCGCGGCCGTCGCCGCGCTGGCCAGCGGTTACCTATACGACCGGTGGAGCGGCCGCGTACTGCTCGCCACCACCCTCACCAACCGGCTGACCTCCTCCCCGCACAGCTAGGTGCACGGGTACCCCGTCCGGACAGGTGCGACGAGGCTGGGCGGTTCACCCGCTGGCCGGCGGGGGCGTCCGTACGCTCCGTCGGGTGGCTCCGCCGTCCGTACGAGAGGACTTGCTTGGTGGGCTGAGTTGCCGGAAGCCGGAAGGTCAGCGGCCTTCCCGCGCTACGGCTCAGCTGGCCGGGTGCCCGGTGGGCCGGGTATGGGGGAGCAGGTCACCGCGCGCGTGGTCGGGCAGGTCACGGTCGGTGTGGTCGGCGTGGAACAGTGCCTCGGCGAGCAGCGCCTGGACGTGCACGTCGGCGGCGGAGTAGTAGACGAAGGTGCCCTCTCGCCGCCCGCGCACCAGCCCGGCCAGGCGTAGCTTGGCCAGGTGCTGGCTGACGGCGGTGGGCGCGGCGCCGACCAGGTCGGCAAGGCAGGCGACCGACGACTCGCCCTGTAGCAACGCCCAGAGGATCTTGATTCGGGTCGGGTCGGCGAGCAGTCGGAATCCCTCGGCGGCCAGGTGGACCTGTTCGTCGTTGGGCATCTGGAAGTCCGGCAACGAGGTGTGCACCCCTCCAGCCTAGCTTTCCATCGTTGACTGTCTGCCTAGCTGCCTTCGTATCTTCGAAGTGACGCAGGTATGGTTGCTCGTCGTGACCCTCACGACCGACACCACTCCCGCGGCGACCAGCGCGGTCCACGCCCCCCGGCGATGGGGTGCCCGACTGTGGGCCCTCGCCGAGGTCCGCTGGGCCATGGCGGCCACCGTACTGTTCGCCCTCGGCGGCGTCGCGCAGCTCACGCACGCCCCGGCACCGCTGTGGTGGACCTTGTACCTGGCCTGCTATGGCGTCGGCGGGTGGGAGCCGGCGCTGGCTGGGCTGCGGGCGCTGCGCGAAAAGACCCTGGACGTGGACCTGCTGATGATCGTGGCCGCGCTCGGCGCGGCCGGCATCGGGCAGGTCTTCGACGGTGCTCTGCTGATCGTCATCTTCGCCACCTCCGGCGCGCTGGAGGCGTTCGCCACGGCGCGGACCGCCGACTCCGTCCGCGCGCTGCTCGACCTCGCCCCCGAGCGGGCCACCCGGGTTCGCGACGACGGCGCTGAGGACACCGTCGACACCGCGGACCTGGGCATCGGTGATGTGATCCGGGTACGGCCGGGGGAGCGGATCGGTGCCGACGCCCTGGTGGTCGACGGCGCGAGTGACGTCGACCAGGCCAGCATCACCGGCGAGCCGCTGCCGGTGGCCAAGCACCCGGGGGACGAGGTGTACGCGGGCACCGTCAACGGCGCCGGAGCGCTGCTGGCCCAGGTGCACCGCCCGGCCGCCGAGTCGGTGATCGCCCGCATCGTCGCCCTCGTCGAGGAGGCCTCGGCGACCAAGGCCCGCACCCAGCTGTTCATCGAGAAGGTCGAGCAGCGTTACTCCGTCGGCGTGGTGGTGGCGACCCTGGCCCTGTTCGCCCTCCCGCTCACGTTCGGCGCGGCTCTGCGGCCCACCCTGCTTCGAGCGATGACCTTCATGATCGTCGCGTCGCCGTGCGCGGTGGTACTGGCCACCATGCCACCGCTGCTGTCGGCCATCGCCCTCGCGGGCCGGCACGGCGTCCTGGTCAAGTCCGCGGTGGTCATGGAACAGCTCGCCGACATTGGCATGGTGGCGTTCGACAAGACCGGCACGCTGACCGAGGGCACCCCCCGAATCGCGGAGATCCACCTCGTCGCCGCCGGCGGTCACACCGAGGACACCCTGCTGCGGCTGGCGGCTGGCGCCGAGCACCTCAGCGAGCATCCACTGGCCGCAGCGGTGCTCGCCGCGCCCGGGACCGGCCCTGGCCGTTCCCGCCGTCCACGACTTCGCCTCCACCCCGGGCCGGGGCGTGGCCGCCACGGTCGATGGACGGCGGGTACGGGTCGGCAGCCCCGCGCTGCTCGACGACCTTGCGCGGGTCGACTCGCAGGTGCATGCCCTGGTCGACACCGCGCAGGCGGCCGGGCGTACCGCGGTGGTGGTGATCGTCGACGACGCGCCTGCCGGGGTCCTGGCCCTGGCCGACCGGGTCCGCCCGCACGCCGCGGCCACGGTCGCCGCCCTCACGACGCTGACGGGCGCGACACCGGCGCTGCTCACCGGCGACAACCCCCGGCGCGGCCGGCCGGCTCGCCGCCGAGGCGGGCATCACCGACGTGCACGCCGGTCTGCTGCCAGCTGACAAGGTCGAGCGGGTACGCGCCCTGCAGCGCGACGGCCTTAGGGTGCTGCTGGTCGGCGACGGCGTCAACGACGCCCCGGCCCTCGCTGCCGCCGACACCGGTGTGGCGATGGGACGGGACGGCTCCGACCTCGCCCTGCAAACGGCCGACGCGGTCCTGGTCCGCGACGACCTGACCACCCTGCCCGCCGTCATCGCCCTGTCCCGCCGCGCCCGCCGCCTGGTCACCGCCAACCTCGCGATCGCCGGCACGTTCATCACCGTCCTGGTCGCCTGGGACCTGTTCGGCCACCTCCCGCTACCCCTCGGTGTGGCTGGACACGAGGGCTCCACCGTCATCGTCGGCCTCAACGGCCTGCGGCTGCTGCACTCCCGGGCCTGGCGACTCTCAGCTGATTCTCATTCACGCGAGCTATGACGGCTACCAGGCTTTTCACGAGATGGCGGGGTGCTGGTCGAGGTGGATGTACCGGTGGTTGCCGCATGGCTGTCCGCCTGTGCGACGGGGCTGTCTGGCTGTGCGATCGCGGCCACGGCCAGCGAACCGGTTACGCCCGCCGCCATCAGGCCGATGGTGACCGCCGCCACGCGACGTAGTCCTTGCTCACGTTCTGGCATGATCTCCCCCTCTGCTTCACCTGGTGCCTTTGCTGTGCGATCGCGGCTGGCCGCCGATCTGCTGCCTGCCTGCCGCCGACGATCAGGTCGTCTATCGGGGCGGCAGTCGCGGTGTCGCCGGAGGCGGTGGCGACGGCAGGCGACGGTGTCGTGCGAACCAAGGTTGTCGCCGTTTCCTGTTCGCCGGCTGTGCCTCGGTTGAGATTGCAGTGTGAGTCCTGGCCAACGCCGGAACACCCGCACCGCCAGCATCGGTTGGGGCAGCTGCTCGGCGGGTAGGACCTGTTGGATGGTCTCAGCCGCTGGTCAGGGTTGCGGCGGCGTGCCCCGCCTCAGCGCGGCGGCGATCTGCGAGCACGACAGCCGGGCCGCGGGGGTCGGGTCCGGTCCGGACCGCGCGGCGTGGGAGAGCACACGGGTGCGTGTGGCAGCTCAGATCAGCCCACCTTTGGGGTGGCGCGGGGGATGATCGCGGCAAAGTCGACCCCGGCGGGCAAAGTGCCGTACGCCTGGCCGTGGTCGCCGCCGAGCCGGGAGGCGCAGAAGGCGTCGGCGACGGCGGGATGGCCGTGCCGCACCAGCAGTGAACCCTGTAGGATCAGCGCGAGCCGCTCGACGACGCGCCGCGCCCGGATCTCGATGTCGCCAAAGTCGCTGAGGTCCGCTCGGACCTGGCGCATTGCGGTGTCGAGCCGGGCGTCGGCGCCGGCGGCGGCCATCACCTCGGTGTGGTACGCCTCCATGACCTGGGGTTCCTTGGCGATGGCGCGCAGCACGTCCAGCGCCGCGACGTTGCCTGAGCCCTCCCAGATCGAGTTCAACGGCGACTCGCGGAACAGCCGCGGCATGCCCGACTCCTCGACGTAGCCGTTGCCGCCCAGGCATTCGAGAGCCTCCGCGGCGTGGCCTGGCCAGCGCTTGCACACCCAGTATTTGCCGACCGCAAGGGCGAGCCGCTTGAACGCCGTCTCGCCGGCGTCACCGCCCGCGGACCGGTCGGTGGCCCCGGCGAGGCGCATCATCAGCACGGTGGCGGCCTCGGACTCGATCGCGAGGTCCGCGAGCACGTTGCGCATCAGTGGCTGGTCGACGAGGTATCCGCCGAAGGCTTGCCGGTGGGTGGCGTGGTGGGCCGCGGTGATGACGCCCTGGCGCATCCCGGCCGCCGCGCCGATGACACAGTCCAGGCGCGTCATGTTGACCATGTCGATGATCGTGCGGACGCCGCGGCCCTCGTCGCCGATGCGCCAGGCCACCGCGTGCTCGTACTCGAGCTCGCCGGACGCGTTGGACCTGTTGCCGAGTTTGTCCTTGAGCCGCATCAGCCGCAGTGGGTTGCGGGTGCCGTCCGGCAGGACGCGTGGAACCAGGAAGCACGTGAGGCCGCCCGGCGCTTGGGCGAGCGTAAGGAACATGTCGCACATCGGGGCTGATGTGAACCACTTGTGCCCGAGGAGCCGGTAGGTGCCGTCCGGGTCGGGGCGGGCGGTGGTGGTGTTGGCGCGCACGTCTGAGCCGCCCTGCTTTTCCGTCATCGACATGCCGGCCAGCAGCCCTCGCTTGGTGAGTGGTGGCCGCAGCCCGAAGTCGTACACCCCGGCGGTGAGTAGGGGTTCGTAGTGCGTGGCCAGTTCCGGGTTGTGTCGAAGGACTGGCACTGCTGCGTAGGTCATGGAGATCGGGCAGCAGTGGCCGGCGTCGGGGCGCCACGCATAGAACTTGGCGGCCCGGGCGACGTGCGCCCCGGCGCGTTCGTTCGCCCACGGTGCGGCGTGCAGGCCGTGCGTGACCGCGGTACGCATCAGCTCGTGCCAGGCGGGGTGGAATTCCACCTCGTCGATGCGGTGCCCGTAGCGGTCGTGTGTGCGCAGCACCGGCGGGTGCTCGTTGGCCAGCCGCCCCCACTCGATCGCCTGCTCGGCGCCGCCCAGCCGGCCGAGCTCGTGCAGCTCGGCGCGGGCCCAACCGGCGCCCTCTCGCTCGAGCCCGTCTAGCAGGGCCCGGTCGTCCGCCGCGTCGTAGCCGGCCAGCGGGGGGGACCTGGTTGAACACCTCGTGTGTTGTCACGTCGACACTCCAAGCGCGCGGTGGGCGAAAGTGATCAAGTCGCGGACGGTGTTCGGGCCGGCGACCCCGGCGGCCAGCGGGCCGACCATGGCCTCGGCCAGGGCACCGACCAACGCGGTGGCGGTCAGCTCGGGGTCCTGCTGGGGAAGTTCCCCGCTAGCCGTGCCCTCGGCGACGTAGTCGGCGATCATCTCGGCGTAGGCGCGGCGGAAGACGAGCCGCTCGGCGTCGACCGCTGGGGCGACCGGCTCAGCGAGCAGGGCGTACGCCAGCCGCGGTGACTGAAGGGCACGGCCGCAGAACGTCTCGATGACGGCGGTTACCCGCTCGGCCACGGTGGTCTCCAGCGCAGCGGCGCGAGAGACCGCGTCGACCTCTCGCTGCGAGGCGGTGCGGAACACCTCGGCGAACAGGTGCCCCTTGGTCGGGAAGTGGCTGTAGACACTGCCGGTCGCGATGCTGGCCCGCTCGGCGACAACGGCGATCGAGCAGCCGCCGAATCCGTGTTCGGCCATGATCTCAAGCGCCGCGGCGACAATCCGCTCACGGGAAGCGCTCAGCCGCGCCTTCACACGGTCGGTGCTCCGGTAGACCACAAAAGAATTGAACCACCATTCAAATCTTCGTTGCAAGGTGTCGTGTCCCGCTCCGGCGACCTTCGTCGCCGCGGCGGGGCTGCTGCTGTCCCTGCGTATCCCAGATCCGACGACGGAGCGTCCGGGACGGATGGCCGGAGTCCTGCGGCACGGGCGGGGAGGAGGCCGCAGGGCTGCTACCCGCTCAGCGCGTGTCCTGAATCCGGAGCGAAGGATTTCTCTTGATCGATGCCGTTGGTACTGTGCTGCCGTGCCTCCACCCAGCACCGTCAGCGCGCCACCGGGCGATCGCTCCCCGACCGCCGAATCCACGCGCTCCACCGTCCGACGAGCGCAGCGCGCACGCTTCGGCGGACCCGGTCTCGCGTGGCTGATGCTGATGCCTTCGGTGGTGGTCTTCGCCCTGTTCGTGTTCTGGCCGCTCGGGCGGACCTTATATCTGTCCCTGCACGGAAACGACATCTTCGGCGCCCCGTCCGCGTACGTCGGCGGGGAGCACTACCGGGAGATGCTGTCGGGGGAGTTCGGCAAGGTTCTGGCCACGACGGCGCTGTTCACGCTGTTCTCGGTGGTGCCGGCCGTCCTGGGCGCGCTGTTCGTGGTGCTGCTGCTGGAGGCGCACATACGCGGGGTACGGGCCCTGCGCACCGCGTTCGCACTGCCGTTCGCGTTTTCCGTGGCGACCGCGTCGGTCATCTTCGCCGTCATCTACAACCCGGCGATCGGAGTGGCGAACGGCCTGCTCGGATCCCTCGGAATCGACCGGGTCAACTGGCTCACCGACCCGTCGATAGCGCTGCCCGCCGTCTGCGCCGCAACGGTCTGGATGAACTTCGGTTACAACATCCTCGTGCTCTCCGCCGGAGTCTCGGCCATCTCGCCCGAGGTGGTCGAGGCGGCGCGGCTGGACGGCGCGACCGGCTGGCGGCTGGCGTCGCGGATAACCGTGCCGCTGCTCTCCCCGCAACTGTTCTTTCTCGTCGTGGTGTCCACGATCCACGCGTTGCAGAGCTTCGGGCAGATCCACATCCTGACCAAGGGCGGACCGGACCAGGCCACGACGACGCTGGTCTACTCGATCTACGAGAAGGCGTTCGCCTTCGGCTCCTCCGACTTCGGCGCAGCCAGCGCGCAAGCCGTCGTGCTGCTGGTCATCATGCTCAGCTGTACGGCCGTCCAATTCGGCATCCTCGAACGGCGGGTCCACTACCGATGAAAAAGTTCAGCCTCGGGCGGGCAACCGTTTACGTCGTGCTCGGCCTAGCCGCGATCCCCGTTTTGTTCCCGGTCTACTACGGCTTCGTCGGCGCCGTCATGGGCCCCGGTGACCTGGCGACCTACCCGCCCGCGCTGGTGCCGCACGAGCTGCATTGGCAAAACATCAGCGACGTGTTCCGCTCGGTTCCGCTCGGCCGCTTCTACGTCAACTCCGCCGTCCAGGCCGGGGCCATCACGGTGGCCCAGCTCGTCACCAGCATCTTCGCCGCGTACGCCTTCGCGTTTCTTCGCCTGCCCGCGAAGGCGGCGACATTCAGCCTGTTCCTCGCCACCCTCATGGTGCCGTGGGAAGCGATCATCATCCCCAACTACCTCGCCATCTCCGGCTGGGGCCTGACGCGGGGTGGGCTGACATACCTCGGCCTCGTGCTGCCCTTCCTCGCCTCGGCGTTCGGCACGTTCCTGCTGCGTCAGGCATTTCTGCAGTTCCCGACCGAGTTGCGGGACGCCGCGGTGATCGACGGGTGCGGTCACTGGCGCCTGTTGTGGCGGGTGATCGTGCCCCTGTCCAAGCCCTCGATCGCGGCGGTCGGGGTCTACGTCTTTCTCTCGGCGTGGAACCAGTACTTCTGGCCGCTCATCCTGATCCGCGACACCGAATTCCAGACGCTGCAGATCGGCATCTCCCAGCTCAACGATGCCGAGGCGGCGCAGCCGGGTCTCATCCTCGCCGGCGTCGCGCTCTCCCTGCTCCCCACGCTGGCCGTCGTGATTCTCGGTCAGCGCTACATCGTCCGCGGGCTCACCGCTGGCGCGCTGCGTTGAACGTCTGAGAAGGAGAACCAATGAGAAAACCCCGGCTCCGCCGGACCATGACGGCGTTCGTCGCCCTCGTAGCCGCCGCCGCGCTGACGGCGTGCGGCGACTCCGGGTCCGGCACCGACGGCGGCAATGATGCGCTCGACGCGCCCGGCGCCGAGGTGCTGGAAAAGGCTGGCGACAAGACCACGATCGAGTTCTGGCATGCGATGAAGGGGCCGAACGCCGCCGCCGTCGACCAGCTCGTCGCCGACTTCAACGCCCAGAGCGGGGGCAAGGTCGAAGTCAAGGCGGTCTTCCAGGGAGGCTATGACGAGACGATCGCGAAGTACAAGGCCTCGGTCCAGCAGAAGAGCACGCCGGCCCTGGTCCAGATCTACGACATCGGCAGCCGCTTCATGGTCGATTCCAAGCAGGTCGTGCCGATGCACAAGTTCATCGAAAAAGATGGGTTCAACGCGGCCGACATCGAGCCGAACATCGCCAACTACTACTCCGTCGACGGCAAGATGTGGTCGATGCCTTTCAACTCCTCGACGCCCCTGCTGTACCTCAACAAGGAGGCGTTCGAGCGGGCCGGCCTCGACCCGACGAAGCCGCCGAAAGACCTCACCGAGATCGGCGAGTTGGCGAAGAAGCTGACGGTCAAGGACGCCAGCGGCAAGACGGTCCAGTACGGCTTCGGCGCCGCGATCTACGGCTGGCTGCTGGAGCAGCTACTCGCCACCGATGGCAAGGAGTACTGCGACAACGGCAACGGGCGCAAGGGACTGGCCTCGAAGGTGCAGTTCGACCAGGAGACGGCCGTGCGCGTCGCGCAGTGGTGGACGGACCTGGTGAAGGGCGGCTACGCGACCAACACCGGCCGCAAGACCGACGACGCCCAGGCGGCCTTCAAAGCGGGTACGGTCGCGATGCACCTGGAGTCCACCAGCGTGCTGCGCGGGTACGTCGACGCCGCGAAGGGCAAGTTCACCGTACTCACCGCCCCCTACCCGAAGGTGAGCAGCTCATCCACGGGCGGACCGATTATCGGTGGCGCCTCGCTGTGGATCGACGGCGTCGGCCACAGCGCGAAGGAGAAGCGGGCCGCGTGGGAGTTCGTGAAGTTCGCTTCCAATCCGGTCGAGCAGGCCAAGTGGCACACCGGCACCGGGTACGTGCCGATCAACGGCAAGGCGCTCGACGAGCAGATTGACAAGGGCTGGATGGCAAAGTTCCCCCAGTTCCGCACCGCCGTCGACCAGCTGCACGCGCTGCCGCCGTCGGTCGCGTCGGCCGGGTGCCTGCTAGGCGTGATGCCGCAGGCCCGCAAGGCGTCCGAGGACGGCCTGGAGGCGGCGATCGTCGGTAGCAAGCCGGCCGACCAGGCCATGAAGGACGCCGCGACGAGCGTGCAGGGCGCCATCGACAGTTACAACAAGTCGGTCAGCTGACCACTGCGTCACCCCGACAATCCGGTCGCGGAGAAGGGCCAGCTTCGACGGAGCTGGCCCTTCTCCGTGCCGCTCGCCGGCCGATCAGGCCTAGCTCCGCCGTCGCCTGCGTCGATCTGGACTGTCGGTGTTGACGCGGTAGCCAGCCTGGCCCATGACCCGGCAGATCTACGACCTGCCGCTGGGCACGTTGGTCAAGGCCGGGTAGTGCTGACGCACCACTCGTACCTGAGGACACGGCGGACAGGATGCCGCTCTCAGCGATCCACCGGGCGCCCGTCATCTCCCCGTTGCCGTTGAGCACGTGCACGCGCCCAGCTCTTCCGGGCCGGCATGCTCGCCCCGATGCGTGAGCTCTGGCGCGGGTCAGCGATCGGTGGCCAGCAGCCGGCTGATCTCCGCGGCGGCCGGGTGCTCCGGCGCGATGGCCAGGAAGCGCCGCAGGGCATGCGGCGCCTCGGCGGGACGGGTTCGGCGCTGGGCGAGACCCAGCACGAGCAGGCCGTCCGGGGAGTCCGGGACGCGGGTCAGGACCTCGTGCGCCGCCTGCTCCGCGCCGGCCGCGTCCCCGGCCCGGAGCAGGGCGAAGGCGAGGCGTAGCCGGATCGT
>JAEVHO010000059.1 GCA_016802835.1 Micromonospora sp. ATA32
CCTGCCGCTGCCCGGAGGCGGGCAGCTCGGCCGATGCACCGGGCGGCGGTCGCCAGCGCGGCGGCCGACCGCGCTGACCCCGGGCGTTCACCGGTAAGCGGGCGCGGGCGGTCGTCAACGACTTCCTCCGCCGCCACGACCGGTTGGCGCCGGTCGGCTATCCGCAGGTGCTGCACCTGACCCGGCCGGCTGCTGGTCGCGCCCGGCGGGACGGGGACGCCACCGTGGCGAACCTGTGGGCCGGGCAGGGCGCATCCGCTGGCGAAGGAGCTGCCGGCGGCCGACCTGGTGGCCGAGTTGACCGCCGCCGCCCGGTCCGCGCTGGCAGCGGCGGCCGAACGGTCGGCCCGCTGGGACTGAGCATCGCATCGCTGCAGCCCGACGCCCCGCGATCAGCCGGCGGCGCAGCTGCGTGCGGCGGTCGGCGAGTCGGCGTGTCGTCGTTCGGTGGCTAGGCTGCTGGCATGGCAGACGCTGACGCGTGGGTAGAGCCTTCCGCTGCGACGGTGCGGTCGGCTGCCGAACCGGTCGTGGCGGTCGTACGGGAGATCCTGTCGGCGATACCGGCCGGCTGTTCGTGGCTGCTGCCGATGATGTCGGACGACGGGCAGATCGTCGACTACTGGATCGCGGCGGCCAGCGATCGGGACCACGACATCACGGACGTGGTGCCGCTCGGGTGGGCGAGCGGCTCAGCGAGCTGTATCCGAGCATGGTCGGCGGCCCGTTGTGGCAGATGTACCGCCAGGTGCTGGCCGGTGGGGCGCCCGGTCAGGTACCCGACTTCCGGTATGCGGAGAAGCGCGCCGGCGTCGTCGCGGAGTCGCTCTTCGACGTGAGTGTGCACCGGGTGCTGGGCGGCCTGCTGGTCTGGTGGCAGCGGTTGGATGAGGACCAGCGCCGGCTGGAGAAGACGGAACTTCTGGGCAGCCTCGGTTGGGCGGAGTACGACCTCGCCACGGGGCGTAGCGAGTGGTCGCCCGGCATGTACCGGATCTTCGACCGGGACCCGGCGCTGGGTCCGACGTCACGCGCGGAACAGTCCGCGGCCGTTGTCCCCGACGATTACGGGCTGCGGGAAGCTGCCTGGCAGACCTTGGACAGCGGTGCGACATCGGACGTGACGGTGCGGTTCCAGCCGGGCGCGTCGGTGAAGTATCTGCGGATCCTGTCCGACATCGCCCGGGACGCGGACGGTTCGCCGTTGAAGATCTACGCCGTGGTGCAGGACGTCACGGCGCGCGTCGATTCCCGTACCGCCGTCGAACGGCTCAGCGACCAGCTGCACACGCGCGAGATGTCGGCGTTGGCTGAGCACCGCCTCGCCGGGCAGCTGCAGAACCTGATCCAGCCGGTGCCCCGCGACACGTTCCCGCTGGCGGGCCTCCAGGCGATGGTCAACTATCTGCCGGCGGAGAGCGCCGTACAGGTCGGCGGTGACTGGTACCACGCGCAGACGCTGCCGGATGGGCAGGTGGTGCTCGCGGTCGGCGACGTCGCCGGTCACGGGCTGGAAGCGGCGAACGGGATGGCGCACCTGAGGTTCGCGCTGGTCGCGTGGCTGTCGATCGGCATCCGTGATCCCGAGACGCTGCTCGGGCATCTGAACCGCCTCTGCTGGCAGCTGAAGATCACCGGAACAGCCGTGGTCGCCGTCCACGACCCGGCGACGAACCTACTGTCCTGGGCCCGCGCCGGACACATGGCGCCGCTGCTGTCCCGGGCGGGGAGGACAGACGCGCTCGACCGGCCGCGGGGCCTGCTGCTGGGTGCCGATGAGGACGCCACCTATCCGGTCGTCACGCCGCAGCTGCAGGGCGATGATCTGGTGCTCTTCTACACCGACGGTCTTGTCGAACGGCGGGCGGGCAGCAATGAGCTGCTGGGCCAGGTGAAGCAGACCTTGTCGGAGCTGTCCGCTCAGCCGGGGGACGAGACGCTGACGAAGCTGCGGGGCCGGCTGTATTACGCCAGTCCCGACGACGACACCTGCGCGCTGGCCGTTCGCGTGCTGCTCTGACCGGCTGTCACAGGTCCAGCCGGATCCGCACGAGCGTCCCCTCCGGACCTCCCGAGATGGAGACGTCGTCGCAGATCCGTTCGACGATTGCCAGCCCGCGGCCGCGCACCGCCTGAGCCGACGGCATGGTCCGGCCCAACGCTCGCAGCGGCCCCTCGTCGACGACGTCACAGACGAGCTGACCCGCCTCGGCCCACACCCGGACCCGACCGCCGCCGGGGGAGTGCTGCAAGGTGTTGGTGGCCAGCTCGCTCACCGCCAGCGTCAGCAGATCGACCCGGTCAGCTGGCAGGCCGTGGGCCAGGGCGCGGGCGGACACGAATGCGCGTACGGTCCGCAGATCGTTCGCCTCGGTGTACGACATCGTGTCCGGGGCGGCAACGGATGCGGTCGACTGTTCAGGCATGGTGTCGGTCCTCGGCCCGTCGCACGACCATCAGCTCTGCTGGAGCTGGTCGTCGGCGGGCGCACGCAGCAGGTCGCCGACACCGGTGATGTCCAGGACGCTCGCGACCATCCCGGTGGCGTTCACCACGTACAGGCGACCACCCTCCTCACGGGCGGCGTGATGAGCGGTGACCAGACCGTGCAGGCCGGTGGAATCGAGAAACCTCAGCGCACCCACGTCGACGACGACGACCGGCGCGCTCGCCACGGCTGCCAGCAGTGCGGTCATCAGCTCGTCCCGGGCGGCGAGATCACACTCACCGGTCAACGCCACGAGCACCCGCCCGGGCTCCAGGGACTTCCTGGCCTCGAAATGCGCCATTCGGCAGCGGCACCCTTTCCGGATGGGCGACAGCATTCCGGCACATCATGCCACCACCCGAAGCTGCCCACCATGTCGTCCGTTCGCCGGCAGGCGTGAGCGTGCGGGGCCCTTGCCGGACGTGCGACCCGCCGTCACCCGGTGCCACCTGGGCATCGACGAACACGGTTGCGGGGCGGTCCGGTGAACGCACGTGCCGATCCACCCGTACCGTGGAACCCGTCGTCCCGGACCGGGCTACCGTGACCCGGTCGCACCGGCGGTGCGTCCAGCGCTGGCCGGCATGGTCGAGCCAGCGCGGCAACGGGCGACGCCGGGTGGGACGAAAGGCGAGGTGGCGGCGCGGTCATGACCGACTACGGGCACGAGCTGATCTTCGGCAGCTTCCTCACCCCCGACGCCCGGCACCCCGAGCAGGTGGTCGCCCTCGCGAAGCTCTGCGAACAGGTCGGCCTCGACCTCGCCACCTTCCAGGACCATCCCTACCAGCCGGGATTCCTCGACACCTGGACGCTGATGTCGTACCTGGCGGCGGCGACCAGCCGGATCCGGTTGACCGGCAACGTGCTGAATCTGCCGCTGCGGCAGCCGGTGGTGCTGGCCCGCAGCGTCGCCAGCCTGGACGTGCTCAGCGGCGGCCGGGTCGAGCTCGGTCTCGGCGCGGGCGCCTTCTGGGAGGCGATCGAGGCCAACGGGGGCCGGCGGCTCACCCCCGGTCAGGCCGTGGACGCCCTGGACGAGGCGATCCGGATCATCCGGGAGGTGTGGGCCGCCGACCGGCGGGGCGGGGTCCGCGTCGACGGAGTGCACTACCGGGTGGCCGGCGCGAAACGTGGGCCGCCCCGGCGCACGAGGTGGGGATCTGGGTCGGCGCGTACAAGCCGCGGATGCTGCGGCTGGTCGGCCGGCCGCGGACGGTTGGCTGCCGTCGCTGGCGTACCTGCCGAAGGGGCCGGCGGAGCTGGCGGACCTCAACGCGCTCGTGGACGAGGGCGGCCGAGGCGGCCGGGCGGGATCCACGGTCGGTGCGGCGGCTGCTCAACATTTCCGGGCGGTTCACCCGATCCGGTCCGGCTTCCTGACCGGGCCACCCGAGCAGTGGGTGGAGGAGTTGGCCGGTCTCGCCCTGGACCAGGGCACCTCCGGGTTCATCCTCGGCGCCGATGACCCCACCTCGATCCAGCTGTTCGCCCAGGAGGTCGCGCCCGCGGTGCGGGAGCTGGTCACCGCCGAGCGCGCCGATCCCGGCAGCCGGGCGAAGGCCGTGCAGGAGCAGCGCGAGGTGGTCGAGGCCGGCGGTTCCACCGCGCTCGCCGTGCGCCCCACCCCCGATCCGGGCGTACGGCTGAGCGAGCGCCGACTCTGGGACGAGTCCACCCGTCCGGTCGCCCCGCCCGCCCCGGCCGGGCACGTCTACACCCCGCACGCGCAGGCGGTCGGCGCGCATCTCGTCGACGTGCACGACCACCTGCGTCAGGAGCTGGGACAGGTACGCGACCTGCTCGACCAGGTGCGGCGGGGCGTGGTCTCCGCCGGCGACGCCCGGGCGGTGCTCAACGAGATGACCATGCGGCAGAACAACTGGACGCTGGGGGCGTACTGCTCCGCGTACTGCACGGTGGTCGCCCAGCACCACGGGTTGGAGGACAACTCGATCTTCCCGCACCTGCGGCGCTCCGACCCCGGCCTGGGCTCCGTGCTCGACCGACTGGAGGAGGAACACGTGGTCATCCACGACGTGGTGGAGGGCGTGGACCGGGCACTGGTCAACCTGATCCAGCATCCGGGCGACTTCACCGAGCTCCAGCAGACGGTCGACCTGCTCACCGACACCCTGCTGTCCCACCTGTCGTACGAGGAACAGAACATCGTCGAGCCCCTGGCCCGGTACGGCTTCTATCCCGGGCAGGTGTGACGGCGCCGCCCCGGCCGGTCAGGCGGAGCCGACGGTGAGAGCGGCCTCCAGGACGAACCTGTCCCAGGGGCGGCGCGGGTCGCGGCCGGTGAGGTCGACGACGCGGCGGATCCGGTAGCGCAGCGTCTGTGGGTGCAGCCCGAGGGCGCTGGCCGCGTCGGTGGCGGAACCCGTCGCGAGGAATGCCGCGAGCCCGTCGCGCAGGTGACCGCGATCGGCGACCATGACGTCGCCCAGCACGTACGCGACCAGCCGGCCCGGTTGACCGATGGGGTGACCGGCCAGCAGCGCCAGGAGCTGGGCGTCGCCCTCATCCAGCAGGGGGCGGGACGCGAAGGCCTGCTCTGGTGCACGATCGAGCGCCACCGTCGCCAGGGTGTGTTGTGCCGCCGTGTCCGCCAACCGGTGGGGGCCGACCACGCACCCGCGCCACACCCGCGCCGCCAGTTCCGGCGCGAAGGATTCGGGGATCTCCGCGAGGAGGACGGCGGCGCGACCGTCGACGGTACGGCGCAGGATGTTCTCCTCGCCGGCGAGTCCGACGGCTTCCAGGAAGTCGTCGAGCATCCCGTCGTCGACGGGCTTGTGCTGTGCCGGTGCGTGCAGCAGCACCAGCACGGGACGACCCGGAAGGCGTATCCCGAGCTGCCGCACCCGGTCGGTGAGGGCGGTGAGGGTCGCCTGTCGGCCGGTCAGCAGGTCGGAGAGGAGATCGCGGAGGGCGCGGCCGCGGTCGGTGGTGAGCCGGTCGATGGCGGCGGTGTGCCCGGCGTGCAGGGCCTCGGAGAGGGCGTCGATGCTGGCCATCCACAGCCGGGCCAGGGCCATCGCGTCGGTGACGTCCAGCCGGGTGGTGCCGAGCTCGGTGACCAGGTCGGTGATCTGGGAACCGGCGAGGCGGTAGGCGCGCAGCACGCCGTCCAGCGGACGTCCATCCAGCGCCCGGGCGCGCCGATCCCGCGGAAGCGCCGCAGGTCGGCCGGGCTGAGGGGCTCGTCGGCCACCCACAGCTCCAGGACCCGGTCGATCCCCCAGGCGGCGATCGCCCGTACCTCCTCAAGCTGTGCCGGTGCCAGGGCCCGGTAGGCCGGCACCTGCGCACAGATCGTCGCCACCACGTCGGCCACCACCGCCGGCAGCGAGGCCGTCACGTCGTCGCGCACGCGGGCCCGGGCGGCGGTCATGGCGTGCCTTTCGAGAGGACGGCGATCGGCCCAACTTATCAGTCAGTGACAACCACAGCCGTTCGGACTGAGTAGGAACGTTGTAGCGGCGGGCGGCGCGGTTCACGCTGTCGGGCGTTGGCCTGCCGCCCTCACGCGGCGCGACTCGTCAGGGAGCAGACATGGACGCCGACGTCATCGTCGTGGGAGCGGGCCTGGCGGGGCTCACGGCCGCCGCCGAGGTGGCCGACGCCGGTCGGCGGGTGATCCTGGTCGACCAGGAGGGCGAGCAGAGCCTCGGAGGCCAGGCCTTCTGGAGCGTGGGCGGGCTGTTCCTCGTCGACAGCCCGGAGCAGCGCCGGATGGGGGTGCGGGACTCCCTCGATCTGGCGCGCCAGGACTGGCTGGGCAGCGCCCAGTTCGACCGTGAGGAGGACCGCTGGCCGCGGGCGTGGGCCGAGGCGTACCTGCACTTCGCGGCCGGTGAGAAGCGGTCCTGGCTACGACAGATGGGCCACCGGATCTTTCCGGTGGTGGGCTGGGCGGAGCGCGGCGACGGCCGCGCGGACGGCCACGGCAACTCCGTTCCGCGGTTCCACCTCACCTGGGGCACCGGCCCCGGGGTGGTCGCTCCCTTCGAACGTCGGGTGCGGGAACACGCCGCGGCGGGCCGGGTCCGGTTCGCCTTCCGGCACCGGGTGGACTCGCTGATCATCGAAGCCGGGTCGGTGGTCGGGGTGGCCGGCCACCTCCTCGAACCCACCGAGGCCGAGCGGGGACGGCCGACCAGCCGGGTCGAGACCGGCGAGTTCGAGCTGCGCGCGCAGGCGGTGACCGTGACCTCGGGCGGCATCGGCGGCGACCATGACCTGATCCGGAAGGCATGGCCCGCGCGGCTCGGCACCCCGCCGCGCACCATGGTCAGTGGTGTTCCCGCCCATGTGGACGGTCGCATGCTGGGCATCGCGCAGGCGGCCGGGGCCAGCGTCATCAACCCCGACCGCATGTGGCACTACGTCGAAGGGCTGCGCAACTGGGACCCGATCTGGGACAACCACGGCATCCGCATCCTGCCCGGCCCGTCTTCATTGTGGCTCGACGCGACCGGTAGGCGGCTGCCGGCGCCGTACTTCCCGGGGTTCGACACCCTCGGCACCCTTCGCCACCTGCGGCAGACCGGCTACGACTACTCGTGGTTCATGCTGACGCAGAAAATCATCGAGAAGGAGTTCGCGCTGTCGGGCTCCGAGCAGAACCCGGACCTCACCGGCAAGGACATCAGGCTCCTGCTCGGCCGGCTCAGGAAGGGCGCCCCCGGCCCGGTGGAGGCGTTCAAGACCCACGGCGAGGACTTCGTCGTCGCCGACACCCTGACCACGCTGGTCGCCGGCATGAACACCGTCGGCGACGCCGGGGTGACCATCGCCGAAGCCGACCTGCGTACCGTGATCGAGCAGCGCGACCGGGAGATCGACAACACCTTCACCAAGGACGCGCAGATCACCGCCATCCGCGGCGCCCGCTCCTACCGGGGCGACAGGCTGATCCGGGTGGCCGCCCCGCACAAGCTCCTGGATCCCCGGTCCGGCCCGCTGATCGCCGTACGCCTGAACATCCTGTCCCGCAAGACCCTCGGCGGCCTCGAAACCGACCTGTCGGGCCGCTGCCTGAGCAGCGACGGCACCCCGTACCCCGGCCTGTACGCGGCGGGCGAGGTCAGCGGCTTCGGCGGCGGCGGGATGATGGGCTACAACGCCCTGGAAGGCACCTTCCTCGGCGGCTGCCTGTTCTCCGGTCGCGTCGCGGGGCGAGCCGCCGCGGAGCAGATCGGCTGACCCCGGGGCGGGTCGTCACTGGCCGAGATTGGTCACGAGGTTGATCGCCACGGCCAGGACGCCGGTGCCGAAGGCGTACGAGAGCAGGGCGTGGCCAAGCGCGACCTTGCGGATGGGCGTGCTGTTGGGCTCGGTGTCGGAGGCGGCGAAGGACATGCCGACGGTGAACGCCAGATAGGCGAAGTCGCTGTAGGTCGGAGGCATCCCCTGCTTGAAGTCGATGCCACCGTCGGCGTCGATGTAGTACAACCGCGCGTACTTGAGCGCGAAGACGGTGTTGACCAGGGCCCAGGACAGAACGACGGCGACGAGGCTGAGGATCACCGCGGCGACGGCCGGGGCGTCCTGCTGCCCGGACGAGCTGACCAGGGCCTGGACCACCGCAGCGAGGCTGACCGTCGCGGCGATCAGGACGGCGGAGTCGGTGGATCGGGTCCGACCCTCCGCCTCGGCCAGCCGTTCCGTGCCCGCGGCGCTCTGTGGCCAGCTCACCCGCCACACCCAGATCATGGCCACACTGGAGGCCACGCTCCAGGCGACGAGCGGCGCCAGCTCAGGTGCCCCCAGTACCGCGACGCCCGCCCCCACTGCCGCGCCAAGGGCGAGGGACATCAGCGCCCGTCGAACGGAGAGGATCCGGCCCGGCGCCGGTAAGGGAGATTGCCGGCCCACGCGCCCCAGCATGCCAACACCTGTGCACCGCCGGGTGCCGATCGCCGATCACCGTCGATCGTTCACGAGTGTGGCCTGGCGCCGAGGGCCGCGACGCCTGGACTCAGGCAGCGCCGCACGGCCGGACGCGCCCGGCTGACGTACGACTGGCCGGTCGACGTCGGACGCGAACGGTCGGTCGCCGCGTGGCGCGACGACCGACCGCTCCGACCGCTGGGAGATCAGCTCAGGTTGAGCGCGGTGTCATCGACGACGAAGGAGGTCTGCAGCGAGGCGTCCTCCGTGCCGGTGAACGTGATGGTGGAGGTGGTGCCGGCCAGCGAGGAGACGTCGAAGCTCCGCAGGACGTAGCCGGCGGCGGCGTTGGCGTTGGAGTAGGTGGCCAGGGTGGTGCTGCCGGCCTTGACGGTGAGCTTGTCGTAGACCGTGCTGCCCGACTCGGCCGTGTCGATGTGCAGATAGAAGGAGAGCGTGGCCCGGCAACCGGCCGGGATGCTCACCGACTGCGACAGGGTGTCGGTGTGGGTCGAGCCGTAGCCGTCGAGCCAGGCCTTGTAGGAACCGCCGTGCGCGGCCTGGCTGGTGGAGTTGGTGATCACGCCGGAGGAGGCGGTCCAGCTCACGGCGCCGGACTCGAAGCCGGGGTTGGCCAGCTTCTGGCCCGAGCAGCTGCCGGTGGGCGGCGGGGTGGTGGTGCCGCTGCAGGTCGGGTCGCCGGACTGGGCCGGGACGCTGACCGCGTCCCAGGCGGCCTTGACCGTGTTGAACTCGGTGCAGCCGGTCGGGTAGAGGTTCTTGGCGGCCTGCAGCGTCCAGGTGCGGTACTTCAGGTACGACGAGGACGAGGTCTTCAGCAGCATCGCGTTGTACATGATCTTCATGGCCTTCTGGATGCCGAGGCCGGTCACGGTGCTGCCGTTGCAGGTCGAGCTGGTCGGCTGGCCGTTGGTCGGGTTGCTGCCCATGGCCAGCAGGTAGAACCAGTGGTTACCCGGGCCGGCCGCCGCGTGCACCTCGGTGCTCGGGATGCTGCTGGAGTAGCAGTTCGGGTCGCCGAGGGCCGACGGGTTGTACATGTTGCGGATCGGGCCGCTGCCGACCAGGTTGATCTTCTCGCCGACCAGGAAGTCCGGGGCGTCGTAGGTGGACGGCTCGTTGGCGAACCACTCGGTCGCCGCGCCGAAGGTGTCCGCGACAAACTCCTGCGTCCCGCTGCCGGAGATGCCGCCCGGGGTGTAGTCGTCGATGCCGTGCCCGATCTCGTGCGCGACCACGTCGATCGAGCCGATCCACTGACCCGAGGTGTTCTTGCCGATCTGCACCTGGGTGCCGTCGTAGTAGGCGTTCTGGTCGTTGAGGCCCACCCGGATTGGCCAAGCGCCACCGGAGCCGTTCGCGCCGTTGCGGCCGAGCCACTGCGACAGCATCTTGTGCTCGGTCTGCGCGGCGAAGAGCGCGTCGACGCAGCCGGTCTCCTTGCTCGTGGCGGTGCCGTTGCCCCAGGCGTCGTCCGGGCCGGAGAACGTCGTGTTGGTGGCGGCGTCCTGGCAGCTCAGGTTCGTGACGCCCGGGTCCTTCATCGAGTACGTGTTGCCCGAGAGGGTGGTGTTCAAGGTCAGCGGGCTGGGCCCGTTCCACGCGCCGGTGCCGGTGCCGTGCATGACGTGCTCCCGCTTGCGCAGCACCTTGCCGGTGGCGGCGTCCACGTCAACGGTCAGCCGGCTGGCGCCCTCGGCGCCCGTGCCGGACAGGGTGGTCTCCCAGGCCAGGGTGGGCGTGCCGGCCAGGGCGTACACGACGAGGCGGGTGCCCTCGACGCCGGCGACCGTGCGCAGCTCGCGGCGGGCGGTCTTCTCCGCCGCCGCGGCCTTGAGCTGCGGCGAGGTCGACAGGCTGCCGATGCTCTGCTGCTGGGCGACGGAGGCGTAGGTGACCTGCCCGGCGGAGTTCGTGGCGAGGACGAAGTCGCCGCCGACCACCGGCAGTCCGCGGTAGGTGCGTTCGTAGGGCACGTACTGGGTGCCCTCGGAGGAGATGACCGACTTCTGGGTGAACGCGTCGTCCGCGCTGGCGTGCAGGTACTGCGGGCGGCTGCGACCAGCGCGGCGCCGAGCTGGCGGCGAGCGAGCGGGCCTGGGCGGCGTCGGGGGTGGGGCTGGGCGGCGCGGCCTGCACGGCCACGGCGGTTCCCGCGGCGAGCAGGCCGGCCGCGGCCGCGCCGGAGAGCGCGACGAGTCGGGGTGAGAGCTTCAAGGCTGCTCCTGTTCCTAGGCGGCGCGCGGGCCTTGTGGGGACGTGCGCCGTGAGCGGGGAGGCGACGCTGGGCGATGGCGGTCCCCGGAGCTGGGCGTGCCCGGATCGGTGATCGACCATCTCGAGCCATCGGGATCGGTGACTCGCTGGAGGCACAATCACATGCAGATAAGTCGATATCAATGGGTGACTCGGGCAACGATCTGCTGCGGTCCCGCCGGTTGGGCGTCGGCCCCGGAAGTTGTGACCATCGATGGGTCCTGATCAGCCGATCTGTCACAGCCGACTCTCCGGGTGTGCCCGTCTTGCGCCTATTGCCGGAAGATGCGGAACGTGCGCGCTCGCGCAAACCCGGCGTTGGCCGATCGCCCGCCCACCCCCGCTACCAGTCACGATCGGGGCGGTCTTCGAGAAGACCACCCCGGCCTACTCGTGCAGCCGGAACACGGCTTCGTCACCGGCCCGAACCTCGACCGGTACCCCGGACCGGGCGAGGGCGGCGATGTCCTACACGCCTGGGTCGACGAGAGCCGGGGTATGGACTTCGCCATCGGGGAGGAGCGCCAGATCGCCGGTTCGGTCATCACCAGCCGGAAGGTGTACGACGAGACCGGAGGCTGGGGCGACGACGGGTTCTACCGGATGCCGATGTTCGTGGTCACCCACCGCCCGCACGGCGTGGTCGTGAAGGGCAAGACCACGTACTTTGATGCAGGCCCTAGGCGTTCGTGACGACCTGGCCGTGGGACGCCTCGCTGGCCTCCTCGGCGATCGGCTCGGTGCTCTCCTCGGCGACCGTCCCAGCCAGCTCGGTGGCCTCCTCGGCGGGCTGGCCGGCACCGGGCCGAGCACCCACCATCGGATACTCGGCGGTCTCGCCACCGCCGGCGGCAGCTGCCATCACCGCCGCGGCGGCCAGGTCGGCCACCCGCTTCGCCTCCCGCTGCACCCGGGCCCGTACGTCCTTGGCGTGCCGCTCGGCCGAGTCGCCCGCTCGCCGCGCCTCCTCCAGCCGGTTGCCCTCGGCCGCGAGGTCCCGGCGGACGTCGGCGAGGCGACGCTGCGTCTGGGTCAGCTCGTGACCCGCTGCGGCCCCCTCCTGGCGCGACCGGGCGAGCTGCTGCTGGGCGGCCTCCAGCTCGGCCTGCACCTGGGCCAACGCCTGCTGCCGGTCCCCGAGCTCCTGCTGCACGGCGGTCAGCCGCTCGTGGTGCGCGGTGGCCAGTTCGTCGGCGCGCTCGCGCACCTCCGTCGAGTACTGCTGCGCCTCGGCGATCAGCGTGGAGATCTGCTGTTCGGCCGCGCTGTGCTGGCTGGCGAGTTCCTGCTCCGCCGCCGCGCGGAGCTCGGCCAGCTCCTGTTCGGCGGCGGCCCGCCGCTCGCTGATCTCCCGCTCGACGTTGGCCTGCCACTGGGCCAGCTCCTGCTGGCTGCGGTTGCGCGCCGCCTGGATCTCCTGCTGAATCTGCGTACGGGCGGCCCTCGTCAGCGCCTCGGAGGCGGCCCGGGTCTGGGTGAGCTCCTTGGCGCTCTGCTCGCTGATCCGCTTGGCTTCCTGCTGGGCGCGCTCGTGCGCGGCCTCGCCGTCGGCCCGCAGCTTCTCCGCCCGCTCGCGGATCTCGGCGAGCTCCGCCTCGGCCGCGGAGCGGCGTTCCTCGTGCGCCTTCTCCTGTTCGGCGCGCCGCCCGGACAGCTCCTCCTCGAGCTCGTGCAACGCGTGGCTGACCCGGTCACGGGCCTCGCTGAGCGCCTTGTCCGCCTCGGCCTGCAGCTGGGCAGCCCGCTGGCCGGCGCTGTCGGTGATCACTGCGGCCTGCTTCTCGGCCAGGGCCAGGATCTGGTCGACCATCGGGCCCAGGTCACGGAACGACGCCCGGTCCACCTGCGCCGGGCGCTGGCCCA
Organism: Micromonospora sp. ATA32; assembly: GCA_016802835.1. Classification (GTDB taxonomy): domain Bacteria; phylum Actinomycetota; class Actinomycetes; order Mycobacteriales; family Micromonosporaceae; genus Micromonospora. Next base: position 12,530 of record JAEVHO010000059.1, read on the forward strand.
GCTCGGTCAGCTCCGCCTGCAGCCGTTGCAGCTGGGCGGTCAGGTGCTGGACCTGGCCGGCCGCCCGGTCACGTTCGACCGTCAACGTCGAGACCTGACCGTCGAGCTGGTCGACGTACCGGTCCACCTGCCGTTTGTCGTAGCCGCGCAGCGCGAGCTCGAACTCGGCCGTGAGGTCACGTCCTCGCGTGGTGCGAACGACTCCTCGCCGGTGGACATAGCCATCCTCCGTACCATCGGCAACCCGGGCCCGCCGACGGACCGCGACGCCGGGCGTGGGGCGCAACGTTACCGCCGCCCCTGGTGGACGCTCACTCCGCCCTTCGACCCGCCGCGGGCGGCGCCCGGGTGGCGGCCTAGAGGACCTGGGAGAGGAAGCGGCGCAGCCGCGGATGCCCGGCGCCCTCGAAGATGGCGGCCGGCTCACCGGCCTCGAGCACCACCCCGTGGTCCATGAAGGCGACGGTGTCGGCGACCTCGCGGGCGAAGCCCATCTCGTGGGTCACCACCACCATGGTCATCCCGCCGGCAGACAGCTCTGCCATCACGGCGAGCACACCCTTGACCAGCTCGGGGTCGAGTGCCGAGGTCGCCTCGTCGAAGAGCATCACCTGCGGCTGCAGCGCCAGCGCGCGGGCGATCGCGACCCGCTGCTGCTGCCCGCCGGACAGCTGCGCCGGCCGGGCGTCCGCCTTGCCGGCCAGGCCCACCAGCTCCAGCTGGGTACGGGCGACCGTCACCGCCTCGTCCTCGGAGAGCTTCCTGATCCGGCGCAGCGCCAGGGTGATGTTGCGCAGCACGCTCATGTGCGGGAAGAGGTTGAACTGCTGGAAGACCATGCCGACCCGCTGGCGCAGGGCGTCCGGGTCGTCGCGCAGGACGCTGCGGTCGTCCAGCAGCACGTCGCCCCGGTCCGGCTCGATCAGCCGGTTGATGGTGCGCAGCAGGGTGGACTTGCCCGATCCCGACGGGCCGATGACGCAGACCGTCGCCCCACGGGCCACGTCCAGGTCCACGCCGCGCAGCACCCGGTTGGGCCCGAAGGCGAGGTGCACGTCGCGGACGCTCAGGCTGACCGAGGTCGCGGTGCTGCCGAGGCTGGTGCCGGTCATCGTTCGTTCCCCCTCACCGCGCCGGGCAGCGCGAAATCGGCGTCGTCCTCGTCGGTCGGCGCCACGGCCGGCGGCCATGGCGCAGGCGCCGGTCGATCCAGTTGACGACATGGGTCAGCGGCACGGTCAGCGCCAGATAGAAGAGCCCGGCCAGCAGCAGCGCCGACTCGTTGCCGGTGGTGGCGGCGTAGTCCTGACCGATCCGGAACAGCTCCCGCTCGGTGGCCACCAGGCCGAGGAAGTAGATCAGGCTGGAGTCCTTGATCAGGGCGATGAGCTGATTCACCCAGGCCGGCAGGACCCGGCGTACGCCCTGCGGGATGATCACCAGCCGCATCGCCTCGGACCAGGAGAAGCCCAGCGCGCGGGCGCCCTCGAGCTGGGCCGCCTCCACCGACTGGATGCCGGACCGGAAGATCTCCCCGATGTACGCCGCGGCGATCAGCGAGAGCGCCAGGATCCCCAACGGGTACGGGTTGGGGCCCCCAGATCTGCATGCCCAGCGGCGCCAGGCCGACCCCGATCAGCAGGATGGTCGCCGCGGCCGGGAGACCGCGGAACACATCGGTGTAGACCCGGGCCGGCCAGCGCAGCCAGCGGGTCCGGGAGATGCCGGCGACGGCCAGCAGCATGCCCAGCACCGAACCGAGCAGGGCGGCGGAGACCGACAGCACCAGCGTGTTGCGCAACCCGACGGTCAGCATCTCGGGCAGCGCCTCGCGCATCGCCGACCAGTCGAAGAAGGTTTCCCACAGTGTGCTCAGAGGATCCATCAGTCGGTCACCGCCCACCCCACTCGTTGGCTATCCGTACCGGTCAGGAGGACGCCGACGCCGACGGAGCGGCCGGGACCGGCACGGTGCCGCTGCCCGGCGCGAAGTCGGCCGGGATCGGGCGGCCCGGGTAGTACTGCGCCTGCAGCCGGCCCCAGGTGCCGTCCGCGATCACCTGGTCGAGGGCCTTGTTCAGCGCCTCGCGCAGCGCGTCGTTCCCCTTCGCCACCGCGTACGCGGTCGGCGCCGGGCTGAGCTGCTTGGCCGCCAGCTGGATCTTGCCGGCGCTGTCCGCGGCCGACTTCTCGCCGATCTCGGCCGGGGCGATCCAGGCGTCCGCGGTGCCGGCCTTGAGCTGGTTGAGCGCGCCGTTGTAGTCCGGCACCCGGACCGGGTTCAGCTGCTTGCCGGTGGCGTAGTCGTCCTGGACGGTGCCCTGCACGACCACCACCCGCTTGCCGGTCAGCTGGTCGAAGCTGGTGATCGACGATCCGGCCGGCACGTCGAGCCCGAAGTAGCCGAAGTCGTAGCCGTTGCCGAAGTCCACGGTCTTCTTCCGCGCCTCGGTGATGGTGATCGAGGAGCTGCCCACGTCGAACTTGCGGTTGTTGACCTGGGAGAGCAGTGCGGAGAAGTCGGTGCCGACGAACTCCACCTTCAGACCCGCCTTGGCGGCGACCGCGGTGAGCAGGTCGTTGTCGAAGCCGGTGAACTTCCCGTCCTTGAGGTACACGTTCGGCGGGGCGTCGGTGAGCGTGCCGGCCCGCAGCACACCGGGCTGGAGCAGGCCGTACGGGTTCTCGGCCTTGCCGGACGAGGAATTGTCGCCGCAGGCGGTGAGGGTGGCGGCGCCGAGGATCGCGGCCACGCCGAGGGTGGCCGCCCGGGTCAGGGCAGGAAGGAATCGCACAGGTGTCTCCGGAATCGTTCAGGCCGGCGGGCACGGGCGTACGCCGCCGGAGGTGCGCCCGACGGGCGTACCTCTGGATGGTTCGGGTGTGGGGGAGTGGCGCGCCTAGCGCGCGGCGCCGGGGCGACACGCGGCGCTGCAAACCCGCATCATGTCGACGTGCCGGCGCCGGATCAGGGCCAGCGGCGTCTGCCACGAGATCGACGGTTCCCCGGCAGCGGCGGCGTCGACGGGTGGGGCGCAGATGCGGGAAGACATGGCTCTCCTAGGTCGGTATGACCTGGGAACCAGGCCACGCTTGCACCGGTGTCACTCCGGTGCCTGGTCTTCACCCGGGGCACCCCACCGCGGAGGAGGGTTGCCGGCCAGCGAGCCGGGGCTTGACGCTGGCGCTCATGACCTGCGCTGAGGCTAGCAGCCCGACGCGGTGGATCGTCCAGTCGCTATGACCACCCTCACGCAGCGACACCGTCGCTCCGATGATCCGTACGGCACGCCGTCACCGTTCCAGTAGCGCCGCGGCCATCACCGGCGCGGCCACCGACGCGAAGCCGCTGGGTTCGCCGCGGTTGCGCAGCGTCATCCGAGTACGACCATCGCCACGGGCACTCCGGTCTTGCCGGCGCTGCCGGCATCAGGTGGGCAGGCCCGCCCATTCTCCCCGGCGGACAGCGCTGGCGCGGGGCGAGGTCGAAGATCAGGAAACGACCCCTCTGCGCCTGGTGACGTGCTGGGCTGTCCCTCTCAGGCGACCCGGAGCACGGGGGCGGACGACAGCCACCTGTCGTTGCCCGTCCCGTGTACGTCGCCGGTCTGCTCGACGGTCGGCGGCATCGGATCGGGAGCGCCCGTGACGATCGCGGTTTCCGCACCGGGCCCTCCGGGACTCGGACGGGGGTCCGTCGAGGCCGCCGGTTCGACGGACAGCTTGATCTCGGTGAGCACTGACAGCAGCTTGTCCACGTCGCCGGCGGCCATCCGGAAGGATCCCCGGCAGACGGTGCCGGCCCAGAGGGAGACCACCACCGCGCCCCGGTCCGGGTGGTAACTGACCCGCATCGTCCGGTCGCCGCCCCGGGTGTCCGCGAACAGGTCCCCGAAGCTGGGCATCGGCAGTACCTCTCCCATGCCTCCAGCATGCCCGGACGACGGCCGGTCCGGAAGCCCGCGACATCGACGGGGTCGGTCGTGGTCAGTCCGGCAGGCGGGGCATCTCCAGGCCGGGGTCGCGGCCGAGCAGCACGGCCCGGGTGAGTGCCGCCGAGCCGAACCGGTCGCGTACGGCGTCGACGGCCGCGTCGAGGTCGACGCCGGGGTCGCGGTCGAACGGCAGCGGCGGTTGGACCTGACCGTCGTCGAGGTTGCCGAGGGACACCCCGATCAGCGTGACGTTCCGGCGGTCGATCTCCGGCAGTGCCGCACGCAGCAGCGCCCGCGCGGCGCCGAGCAGGGGACCGGTCTGCGCGGTCGCCTTGGTCAGGGTGTGCGAGCGGGTGGCCAGGGTGTAGTCGGCGAAGCGCAGCCGGAGCAGGACGGTCCGACCGGACCGGTCGGCGGCCCGCAGTCGCCGGGTCACCCGGTCGACCAGCCCGGCCAGGATGGCGTCGAGCTCGGCCGGCGGATGGGGGACCCGGCCGAGGGCGTGCTGGGCGCCCATCGAGGAGTGCCGCTTGCCAACCTGCACCGGGCGGGGGTCGCGGTTGTGGGCCAGCGCGTGCAGGTGCCGTCCGGCGCCCGCGCCGACCAGCGAGACCAGGGTCGCCTCGCCGAGCCGGGCGACCTGCCCGACGGTACGGATCCGGTGTTCACGCAGCTTCGCGGCGGTGACCGGCCCGACTCCCCAGAGCCGCTCGACCGGCAGGGGGTGCAGGAACTCCAACTCGCGGTCCGGCGCGACGACCAGCAGGCCGTCCGGTTTGCCGACCCCGCTGGCCACCTTGGCGAGGAATTTCGTCCGGGCCACCCCCACGGTGATCGGCAGGCCGACCCGCTCGCGGACCTCACTCCGTAGTTGTATCGCGATGTCGAGCGGCGGGCCGGCGAGGCGCCGCAGCCCGCCGACGTCGAGGAACGCCTCGTCGATGGAGAGCCCTTCGACCAGCGGAGTGGTGTGCCGGAAGATCTCGAACACCGCCCGGCTGGCCGCGGTGTACGCGGACATCCTCGGTGGCACGACGATCGCGTCCGGGCAGAGCCGGCGGGCCTGCCGGCCACCCATCGCGCTGCGTACGCCGTGCGCCTTCGCCTCGTAGCTGCACGCCAGCACCACGCCGCCGCCGACGATCACCGGCCGGCCGCGCAGCCGCGGATCGTCGCGCTGCTCGACCGACGCGTAGAACGCGTCGAGGTCTGCGTGCAGGATGGTGGCGACGGTCGACACGAACATATGTTCGCACGGCCGGCGGAATCCGGGCGCTGACCTACCCGAACCGCGGCACCTCCCATCTGCTCACGCGGCTCCCGCGTCCCTGGGGCGGCGCCGGCGGGCGCACTACGATCCGCGCATGGCCATGTACCTCGTCACGCTCCGGCGCTCCGGCCCGCGGTGGGATCCGGCCCGGCCGCTGGAGGAGCAGTCCGGGTGGAGCGCGCACGCGGCGTTCATGGACGGCCTCGTCGGCTCCGGCTTCGTCGTCCTCGGCGGACCGTTGGCCGACGAGTACCGGGTGGTGCTCGCCGTCGCGGCCGGGTCCGAGGAGGCGGTAGGGGCGACGCTCGCCGACGATCCGTGGAGCGGTACGCACCTCGAGGTCGACACGGTCGAGCCGTGGACCATCCGGCTCGACGGGCGGACCCGGCCCGGGGACGGGTACGTCAGCCGGCCCGTTCCCGGAGCCAGTCCAGGGCCGCCTCGGCGGAGTTGAGGACCGAGATGTGTCCGTCGTCGGGGGACAACCACAGCTCCGCGACGGGCAGCGGCGTGCCAACCACTCGCCGTGCGAGCTGGGCACGACCCCGTCCCGGCCGCCGTGCAGCAGGAGGACCGGCGCGGTCACCTGCGCGGGGTCAAAGCCCCACGGGGCGACGTACGCGAGGTCGTCGTCGATCAGCCCACCCGGACCGTCCTTGACGGCCGGACCCACGACGCTGCCCAGCCAGGACCACGCGCCGGAGAGCGCGGCGAGATCCGCCGGGGTGAACTGCGGGTCGTACTCGACGCCGGAGGCCTCCCACCGCTCCTTCGCCTCGCGCCCCTGCGCGGCGGCCCGCAGGGACGCCACACCGGAGTCCACCATGCCCGCGAACCAGTCGAGCCCCTCCGCGCCGCAGGGAGCCATTCCGGCCCCGCTGACCACCGCCACCACCCGCTCCGGCAGCAGGGCGCCGCAGGCCAGGGCGTGCGGGCCGCCACCGGAGTGGCCCATCACCGCGAACCGGTCGATGCCCAGCGCGTCGGCTACGGCCGAGACATAGCCTGCTGCCGAGGCCAGGTCCCGAAAGGGGCGACGGGTCGATCCGCCGTACCCGGGCCGGTCGTAGGACACCCAGCGAATCAGGAGCCGGTCCGCCGCCGGGAAGAGCGGCTCCGGAGGCGCGCCGATGTTGGGGGTGCCGTGGTGCCAGAAGACGGCGAGGCGGTCGTCCCCGCCGGTGTCGTAGATGTGCAGCGTGCGCCCGTCGCCCAGCTCGAGGTCGGTCTCCATCACCATCCACCGAGCCTAGGGCGCCGGGCGACAGAAGCGAATCGACGCCCGCTACCGGGATGCGGGCCAGTGCTCCGCCCTTCAGGGCGGGGGTGAAGGCCCGGGCTGGGAGGGCCACCAAGGCCCGAGCAGTGCTCTAACCCGGTGGCTGGTCGATCTGCTCGGCCACCGGCACGGGCACGAGGGCGGCGACCCGGCGTCCATTGTTGGTGACG
>JAEVHO010000060.1 GCA_016802835.1 Micromonospora sp. ATA32
GGGCCGGCCGACGGCCGGTCGGCCGAGCGCGTCCCGGGCCACCCCCGACCAGCAGCAGTGCCGGCAGGACGCAGGTCAGCAGCGTCAGGGCAACCCCGGCCGCCGTCCACACCGGCCAGAGCCGCCGCGCTCGCGGCTCGTCCAGCCCGTCGCTCACCGGCGAAGAGTACGACCATCCGGGCGATCCGGCGAGGGCCGGGCCCGCCCACGCATCACCGATCTGCCCCGCCGGGCCAGGAGCGGAAGGCCACGTCCAGGGCGGCCACCAGTTGGTCGAACGAGCGGTCGACGTCGCGGGGCAGCCCGAAGCCGCCGGCCGTCTCCAGGGTGATGAAGCCGTGCAGCGCGCCGCGCAGCATCCTGGTGGCGTCCACCGCGGCGTCGCCGCTCAGCCCGTAGCCGAGCAGGATGGCGTAGATGGCGCCGACGGCGCCTTCGCCGGCCGCAACATGGTCCGGGTCGGTCGGATCGGGCACCCGCTGGGTGGCCGGGTAGCGGCCGGGATGCCGGCGGGCGTATCCCCGGTAGGCGGCGGGCGACCGCGCGCAGCGCGTCCACACCGGCCGGCCGGCGGCGGCGGCGGTCAGCTCGGTGGCGATCTCGGCGGTGGCCAGGGCGGCCAGCTTCTGGGTCAGCGCGTCCGCCCCCTTGACGTGCTTGTAGAGGCTGGGCAGCGCGACGCCGAGCCGACCGGCCAGCGCGGCGAGGGTGAGCCGGTCGAAGCCGACCTCGTCGGCGAGCCGGGCCGCCTCACGCACCACGGCCTGCTGGTTGAGCCCGGCCCTAGGCACCGGTGGTCACCGCCAGGAACTCGGCGAGCTGGGCCGCGGTGGCCGCCGGCTGGTCCGCGTGCGGGTAGTGGCCGGAGTCTTCGATCATGCGCGCCTCGGCGGTGGCGAAGAGCCGCCGGGCCGCCCGCGCCTCCGCGCCCGGGTCCTTGAAGTCGGGATCCTTCGTGCCCATCAGCACCAGCACCGGCTGGCGCACGTCGCGGGCCCGGGCCGTCCAGTGCGGTGCGACCGGCTCGATCACCCCGCGCACGGCCGCCATCCGGCCGCGCAGCCTGGCCACCATCTCCTTGCGGTACGCGGCGTCGTCGACCGGTCGGCCGCAGGGGAAGAGTGTCCGGTGGAACATGCCGAAGAGCCGTGGGCTGCGCAGTACCGCGGCCTGGCCGGCCCGCATCGCCAGGTTGGGCTTCAGCTCGGCGACGAACGGGCTCACCTGCACGATGCCGTTGACCAGGTCGGGTGCGTCGGCGGCGGCGAACACGACGGCGGCCGCGCTGGACGAGCTGCCCACCAGGGTCGCCGGGCCGCCGAGCGCGCGGACCACCGCGAGCAGGTCGCCGCCGACCTCCGCCGGCGCGTACGACGACCAGCGTGCGCTGGAGTCGCCGTGCCCCCCGAACGTCCACCGAGGCCACCCGGTAGCCGGCCCCTACGAGCAGCGGGATCAGATGCCGGAACGCCCGCCTGTTCTCCCCCATCCCGTGCGAGAGGACCACCAGCGGCCCCTCGCCGTGCACCTCGTACGCGATCCGACCGCCGTCCCGCTCCACCTGGCTAATCTCCATAGCCATAAAGCTAATGTCATTAGCCAGCACCGTCAAGGGAGCACCCGGGGTTGGTCCAACGGCTGACCGCGCGCAGGGCGGCACTCCGGCGCCACCCACTCCGGCTGGAGCTGGGTCGGGACTACTTCTTGGAGACCAGGGCGCGGCCGAAGAAGACCAGGTTGGCGGGGCGCTCGGCGAGCCGGCGCATCAGGTAGCCGTACCACTGGTCGCCGTAGGGGACGTAGGTGCGCACGGTGTAGCCCTCGCCGGCCAGCCGGGTCTGCTCCTCGGGCCGGATGCCGTACAGCATCTGGAACTCGAAGCGGTCCGGGCTGCGGTCGAACCAGCGGGCCCGGTCCTCGCCGATCGCGATCAGCCGCGGGTCGTGGGTGGCCAGCATCGGGTGCCCGTCGCCGGACATCAGCACGTTCAGGCAGCGCACGTAGGACTTGTCGACCTCGCGGGCCGACTGGTACGCCACCGACTCCGGCTCCTTGTAGGCGCCCTTGCAGAGCCGCACCCGGGAGCCGGCGTAGGCCAGCTCGCGGCAGTCCGACTCGGTCCGCCGCAGGTACGCCTGGAGCACCGCGCCGGTCGACGGGTAGTCCTTGCGCAGCCTGGTCAGGACGTCCAGGGTCGAGTCGGTGGTGGTGTGGTCCTCCATGTCCAGGGTGACCGTGGTGCCCGCCTCGTCGGCCGCCGCGCAGATCGCCCGGGCGTTGTCGTAGGCGAGCTGCTCGTCGAACATCTGCCCGAGCGCGGAGAGCTTCACGCTGACCTCGGCGGCCGGGGTGAGCCCGGCGCCGGAGAGCAGCTTCAGCGCCTTGAGGTATTCGTCCCGGGTGGCCGTGGCCTGCTCGGGGGTGACGGTGTCCTCGCCGAGGTTGTCGAGGGTGACCGTGAGGCCGTCGGCGACGAGTTCGCGGGTCGCGCGCAACGCGTCGTCGGTGCCGGCGCCGGCGACGAACCGGCGGACGACGTCCCGGGTGAACGGGGCCGTCGCAACGAGCCGCTCGACCTGGGATGACCGGGAGGCGGCGAGGATGACGGAACGGAGCATGAGCCGAGCGTAACGCCCGACGCCGACCCAGCGTCGGGGGGCGGTGGTGCCTCTGCGAGCACCGTCGCAACCGTCCCAACCGCATCACGAGCACCCTCGGAGGGCGGACGGCGCTGGCCTCCATCGGCTACAACGATCACGTGGACCAACGCCCCCGACGCCGACTCCGCTCGGCAACCGTGCAGCTCGGCGCGATGACCGCCCTGGCGCTCGCGCTCTCCGGCTGCAACATGACCTCCGACGACGACGATGACGACTGCGCCCTCGGGCCGGTCGGCGGCGGCGACACGGTGGCCCTCGCGTTGCGGGTGCCCGACGCCACCGCCGCCGGGCGCGGGGCGCCGCAGCCGGTGCCCGCGGCCGTGCCGGAGCGCGGCGGGTTCGGCACCCACCTCGCCTCCTGCGGCGGCTGAGGTGCGCCGCGAGGCGGTCACCCCGAGACCGGGCTGGGACGCCACCATCCGTTCCCAGGGCCTGGTGTACGTCGACACCGAGCTGCCCGACGGCGGGATCATGTCGTACTGGGACGAGACCGCCGCGTACGCCTTCGACCTCGACGAGGTGCTCCGGCTGGAGGAGGCGACCGAGGAGCTGCACCGGATGTCGGTGGCCGCCGCCGAGCACGTGGTGGCCCGCAACCGGTACGCCGAGTTCGGCATCCCGGCGTGGGCGGCCGAGGCGGTCGCCCGGTCGCTGCGCGAGACGCCGCCCACCCTCTACGGCCGCTTCGACCTCTGGTACGACGGCAGTTGGCCGCCCAAGCTGCTGGAATACAACGCCGACACCCCGACCGCGCTGGTCGAGGCGAGCATCATCCAGTGGTACTGGCTGGAGCAGACCCGCCCCGAGCTGGACCAGTGGAACAGCCTGCACGAGCGCCTCGTCGCGGCCTGGCAGCGGATCGGCGCCGGCCTGCACGAGCAGCAGGTGCACGTGGTCTGGTCGAACGAGGAGGAGTCGGGCGAGGACCAGATCACCGCCGGCTACCTGGCCGAGACCGCCCGGCAGGCCGGGCTCAAGGCGGAACTGCTGCCGATCCAGGACATCGGCTGGGACGGCCGCTGCTTCGTCGACCGGGCCGACCGGCCGGTCACCACCTGCTTCAAGCTCTATCCCTGGGAGTGGATGCTGGCCGAGCCGTACGGGCCACTGGCGCTGGACCCGGGCACCCCGACCACCTGGATCGAGCCCGCCTGGAAGCTGCTGCTCTCCAACAAGGCGCTGCTGGCCGTGCTCTGGGAGCTGTATCCGGGCCACGAGTACCTGCTGCCGGCGTACCTGGACTCGCCGCGTGGAATGTCGGAATACGTGGCCAAGCCGCTGCTCGGCCGGGAGGGTGGCTCGGTGCGCATCGTCACAGCCGGCGAGGAAATCACCAATCCGGGGATCTACGGCGACGAGGGCTGGTGCTACCAGCAGTTCCGCGCGCTGCCCGAGTTCGCGGGCAGCCGGATGGTGCTGGGAAGCTGGATCGTCGACGGCGAGTCGGCCGGGGTCGGCGTCCGGGAGAGCGAGAGCCTCATCACGGACGGTTACGCACGGTTCCTGCCGCACTACATCGACGCGCCGCGTCTTCCGTGAGTCGTCTACCGTTGACGGCGTGAACTTCGACGCGTACGCCAGGACCGGTGTTGACCTCGTCAACGCCCGCCTGGACGACCTCGACGACCTGCGGGTCCTCTTCCCCGACGAGAACGCGTGGATGCGCGACGAGGTCGCGGAGCGGGACCTGGCGATCTTCCGGCGGGCGCAGAAGCGCCTGCGCGACGTCTTCGAGTACGGCACCTCCGGGCGGGACGCCCAGGCGGTGGCCGAGCTGAACTCGATGCTGGAGGCGTTCCCGGTGCAGCCGCGCATCTCGGGCCACGACTCCAGCGACTGGCACATGCACGTGACCAGCCGGGGCGCCTCGGTGAGCGCGGAATACCTGGCCGGCGCGGCGTGGGGGCTGTCGGTCTGGCTGTGCGAGTACGGCAGCGCCCGGTTCGGGGTCTGCGCCGACGAGCGCTGCGGCAACGTCTACCTGGACACGTCGTCCAACTGCTGCCGGCGGTTCTGCTCGGAGCGCTGCGCCACCCGCTCGCACGTGGCAGCGCACCGGGCCCGCAAGCGGGCCGCGGTCGGCGAGCAGGTGACCGTCGCCGCCCAGGCCACGGCCGAGCCGGCGCCGCTCACCCCGGTCAGCTGACTCCGCCGCCGGTCGGCGCCGCTCTCAGGCGTCGACGGGCGAGGGGGCGGTCAGGTGCTGGCGGGCGAACGCCAGCGCCTCCCGCAGGTCCGCCTCGCGGACCTCGCGGCTCTTCGCGCCCCGGGTCGACACCTCGACCGCGACCGAGCCGGTGAAGCCCCGGCCGGCCAGCGACGACAGCAGCTCACCGCAGGGCTGGCTGCCCCGGCCCGGGACCAGGTGCTCGTCCCGCCCCTCGCCGGTACCGTCGCCCAGGTGCACGTGCGCCAGGCCGGCGCCCATCCGGTCGGCCATCTCCAGCGAGTCGGTGTGCGAGGCGGCGCAGTGCGACAGGTCCAGCGTGTAGGAGGGGTACCCGGTGTCGGTGGGGTCCCAGCCCGGCACGTACGGGACGAACTGCCGGCCCGCCATCCGCACCGGGTACATGTTCTCGACCGCGAAACGGAGCCCGCCGTACTGCCCGGCGACCCTGTCCAGCCCGTCGGCGAAGTTGCGCGCGTAGTCCCGCTGCCAGGTGAACGGCGGATGCACCACCACCGTGGGCGCCTCCAGCGTCTCGGCCAGCTCCGCCGACCGGCGCAGCCGCTCCCAGGGGTCGGGGCTCCACACCCGCTGGGTGACCAGCAGGCACGGCGCGTGGATCGAGCGCACCGGCACGCCGTAGTGCGCGGAGAGGCCGCGCAGCGCCCCGGCGTCCTGGCTGACGGCGTCGGTCCAGACCATCACCTCGACGCCGTCGTAGCCGAGCGCCGCGGCCAACTGGAACGCCGCCGCGGTCCGCTCGGGGAAGACCGAGGACGTGGAGAGGAGAACCGGCACCTGGGTTGTCACACCGTTCAGGGTAGCCCGCGCCGCCCGGCGTCATCGGGACGAGCAACCGCAAACCGCCCGAAGCGCCGCGCGGGATCACATCGGCTGGAGCTGATCCAACCGGCGCAGGATGACCCCCTCGCGCAGCGCCCACGGGCAGATGTCGAGCGACTCCACGTCCAGCCGGCGCATCACCGCCTCGGCCACCACCGCGCCGGCGAGCAGCTGGTGGGCCCGGGCGGGACTCACCCCCTCCAGCTCGGAGAGCTGCGCCGGCGGGATGTGCCGGATGAAGCCGATCACCTGCCGCAGCCCGGTGCGGGTCAGGCTGCGCCGCGCCCAGAGCCCGGCGCTGGACGGGGCCGCACCGGCCAGCCGGGCCAGGGTGCGGAACGTCTTCGAGGTGGCCACCGGCCGCTCCCAGCCCACCTGGGTCATCTTCTCCACCACCGGGTCGAGCAGCTCGTCGGCGTACTCCCGCAACTCCTCGACGACCCCGGCCGGCGGCGGCGTCAGGCGCTCCGGATCGACCCGCAGCCGGTCCCGGGTCAGCCGGCCGGCGCCCAGCGGGAGCGAGACGGCGATGTCCGGATCCTCGTCGATGCCGGCCGCGACCTCCAGCGAGCCGCCGCCGATGTCCAGCACCAGCAGGCGACCGGCCGACCAGCCGAACCAGCGGCGGACCGCGAGGAAGGTCATCCGCGCCTCGTCCGCGCCGGAGAGCACCTCCAGCCGTACGCCGGTCTCGTCGCGGACCCGGGCCAGCACCTCCGCCGCGTTCGTGGCGTCGCGTACCGCGGAGGTGGCGAACGCGATGAGGTCCTCGGCGGCCAGCCCGGCCGCGGCGGCTTGGCCATCCCCACGGCCTTGACCAGCCCGTCCGCGCCCGCCTCGGTCAGCGCGCCGTCCGGGCCGATCTGCTCGGCCAGGCGCAGCACGACCTTCTCCGAGTGGGCCGGCCACGGGTGGGCGCCGTGGTGGGCGTCGACCACCAGGAGGTGCACCGTGTTGGAACCGACGTCGAGGACACCCAGTCGCATGGTGCAAACACTAGGCGCTGTTCGTTTCTCCGGCTCATCGGTGGGATGCCCACACCGCGCGTACGCTGGGCCGGGTGACAAACCAGGTGCAACTCCGGGTGCTGGTGGATGATCCGACCGATCCGCGCAGCCGGGAGGTGGGGCTGGACTTCCCTCGGGAGTGGATCGAGTTCGCCGACCCGGCCGACGCCAGCCACCTGATCCGCGCCGACCTGACCTGGCTGCTCTCCCGCTGGACCTGCATCTTCGGCCAGGGCTGCCACGGCATCATCGCCGGCCGGGCCGCCGACGGCTGCTGCTCGCACGGCGCGTTCTTCACCGACTCGGACGACGAGAAGCGGGTACGCGCCGCCGTCAAGCGGCTCAGCCCGTCGACCTGGCAGCACTTCCGCCGGGGCTTCAAGAACTGGACCGAGAACGACACGATCGACGGCAAGAACCCGGCCCGGCGGACGGCCACCCGCGAGGTCGACGCCCCGTGCGTGTTCCTCAACGACGCCGACTTCCCCGGTGGGGGCGGCTGCGCGCTGCACGCCCAGGCGCTGCGCGACGGGGTGCACCCGCTGGAATACAAGCCGGACGTCTGCTGGCAGCTGCCGATCCGCCGGGACCAGGAGTGGAGCAAGCGGCCGGACAACACCAAGGTACTGGTGTCGACGCTGTCCGAGTTCGACCGGCGGGGCTGGGGTGCCGGCGGGCACGAACTGGACTGGTGGTGCACCTCGTCGACCGACGCGCACGTCGGCACCGACCCGATGTACGTCTCGTACGGCCCCGAGCTGACCGCGCTGATCGGCGCCCCGGCGTACGCGCAGCTCGCCGAGCTCTGCGCGGCCCGCCTCCGGCAGGGCCAGGTCGCCCCGCACCCGGCCAGCGAGGGCTGACCGCCGCCGGTTGGGGCGAGGCGGGCCCTACGCCCGCTGACCTGCCGGCAGGACGATGACGCCGTCGTCGTCGCTGTGGATCTCGGCGCCCGGGTCGAAGGTGCAGTTCCCGAACGTGATCGGCACGTCGCGTTCGCCGGCCCCCGTCTTGGCGCTCTTGCGGGGGTTGGACCCGAGCGCCTTGATGCCGATCGGGAGGGCGCGCAGCGCGGCGACGTCGCGGACCGCGCCGTTGATGACCACGCCCGCCCAGCCGTTCTCCGCCGCCATCGCGGCGATGAGGTCCCCCATCAGCGCGGTGTGCACCGACCCGCCGCCGTCCACCACCAGCACCCGGCCCTCCCCCGGCTCGGAGACGACCGACTTCACCAGGGCGTTGTCCTCGAAGCAGCGCACCGTGACCGCCGGTCCACCGAAGGCGGGCACGCCGCCGAACTGGCGTAGCTGGGTGTCGCAGGAGCCGAGTGTGTCGCCGTACCGGTCGTAGAGGTCGGCGGTCGGGATTGGCATCGTTCTTCCCTCTCTCATCGGGGTGTCGGATCAGCGGGTCCGGGTACGCACAGGGACCCCCACCCTCAGGAGGGGTCCCGGTCCAGGTCGGGCTCCTGGGCGAACCGCGGGTCGACGTACGCGTCGCCGCGCGAGGTGTTCACCACCAGCACCGGCTCGTCACGGAACCGGGCCTCCTCGACGGCGGCCGCCAGGGCCGCCTCGCCGAGCGCCGAGGGCACGTACCCCACCAGCACGGTCATCCGGCCACCAGCCTTCCCCGGATCGGTCGTACGACGAAGCGGCCGACCAGCGGCCAGAGCAGCACCAGCACGACGAGGGCATAGATCAGGTAGGACACCCAGCCGCCGAGTAGGCCGGACAGTTCCCCGCCGGACAGTTGCAGCGCCCGCCGGCCCTGGAGTTCCGCCCGGGGGCCGAGGATCACCCCGACGATCAGCGGCAGGATCGGCAGCCCGAACCGCCGCATGCCGAAGCCGAGGAGGCCGAGGGTGAGCAGCAGGAACAGGTCGAACGGCTGGGCGTTGACGGCGTACGCGCCCATCGAGGCGAAGAAGAGGATCCCGGCGTAGAGGTATGGGCGAGGGATCCGCAGCAGCCGCGCCCAGGCGGGCGCGAGCGGCAGGTTGAGCACCAGCAGCAGCAGGTTGCCGATGAACAGGCTGGCGATCAGCGTCCAGACCAGGCCGGACTCGCGCTGGAAGAGCAGCGGACCGGGCTGGATGCCGAACTGCTGGAAGGCGGCCAGCATCACCGCGGCGGTGGCGTTGGTCGGCAGGCCGATCGCCAGCATCGGCACCAGCGTGCCGGCGGCGGACGCATTGTTCGCCGCCTCCGGCCCGGCGACGCCCTCGATCGCGCCCTTGCCGAACTCCTCCGGGTGCTTGGTGAGCTTCTTCTCCGTCGCGTACGACAGGAAGGTCGGGATCTCCGCCCCGCCCGCCGGCAGCGCTCCGAACGGGAACCCGAGTGCGGTGCCCCGCAGCCACGGCTTCCAGGACCGCTTCCAGTCCTCCCGCCCCATCCACGGTTGGCCGACCGGAATCACCTCGCCGGACTTGCGCCGCAGGTGCGCGGCGATCCAGAGCGCCTCGCCCACGGCGAAGATGCCGACCGCCACCACGACCACGTCGATGCCGTCGGCGAGCTGCGGGATGCCCAGGGTGAGCCGCTGCTGGCCAGTGGCCGAGTCGATGCCAATCAGGCCGATGACCAGGCCGAGCAGCAGCGATGCGAAGCCGCGTACCCGGGACGCGCCGAGCACCGCGGTGACCGCGACGAACGACAGCAGCATCAGCGCGAAGTAGTCCGGCGCGCCGAGGCTGATCGCGAACGACACCACCGGCGGCGTGACCACCACCAGCAGCAGGGTGGCGATGGTGCCGGCGACGAACGAGCCGATCGCGGCGGTGGCCAACGCCTGCGCGGCCCGGCCCGCCTTCGCCATCTTGTTGCCCTCGATCGCGGTCACCACCGACGACGACTCGCCGGGGGTGTTCAGCAGGATCGACGTGGTGGAGCCGCCGTACATGCCGCCGTAGAAGATGCCGGCGAACATGATGAACGCCTGGGTCGGCTCCATCCCGTAGGTGACCGGCAGCAGCAGCGCGACCGTCATCGCCGGACCGATGCCCGGCAGGACGCCGACCGCGGTGCCGATGGTGACACCGAGCAACGCGATCAGCAGGTTCATCGGGGTCACCACGTTGGCGAACCCGTCGAGCAGGTGGCCGAGATTTTCCATCAGAGGATTCCTTGCAGTACGCCGGCGGGCAGGTTGACGCCCAGCCCGATGGCGAACGTGTAGAAGGTGATCAGCGACAGCGCGACGGCGATCAGCAGGTTGCGGACGTAGTGCCGGTTGCCGAGCGCGAACGCCGAGCCCCAGAAGAGCAGCGTCCCGCTGATCACCCAGCCGAGCCGCTCGATCAGCACCGCGTTCACCAGGAACGCGCCGATCAGCAGCAGCACGGTCCGCCAGTCGATCGGGCTGCTCAGGTCGACGTCCTCGCCCGCCTCGGGCTCACCGGTGCCGCCGCGCGCCACGTCGACGGCGTAGATCGCGGCCACCACCAGCAGCAGGATGCCGAGCAGGATCGGCACCGGCTTCGGGCCGATCGGGTCGGCGCTGCTGATCGCGTGCCCGATCCGGGTCGCGTCGACGATGACCAGCGCGCCGACCAGGGCGAGGAAGGCGCAGACGGCGTACTGCGCCCGGTCCGGCTTCGGCGCCGGGCCGTCGTCCGTCGCCGGGCTCGCGACCGTCGGCGGGACGTCGGCCGGCGCGGGCAGCGCCGCCTCCGGCAGATCCGCCGTACGCTCCGCGCCGGTTTGTGCCGGGATCAGCGGTGCGGATGTCTCCACGCCAGCCTGTTCGGGAATCGGCGGTACGGATGTCTGCACGGCCGGGGGCCGGGACGGCTGCTCGCCGCCCCGGTCCGGTCGGCTGGTCATGTCGGTCATGCCAACCCGAGCTGCTTGAGCAGGTCCGCCACCGTCTTGTCCTGCTCGGTCAGGAAGGTGGCGAACTCGTCGCCGGTGACGAAGGCGTCCGTCCAGCCCCGCTTGGCCAGTTCGGCCTTCCACTCCGCGGACTCGTGCATCTTGGTCAGCACGTCGATCCAGACCTTCTTGTCGGCGTCGCTGATGCCGGGCGGCGCCACAATGCCACGCCAGTTGGTGAAGACCAGGTCGATGCCGGAGGACTTGAGCGTCGGCACCTCCTTGAGCGCCTCGATCGGTGCCTCGCTGGTCACGGCGAGGACCCGGATCTGGCCGGCCTCCACCTGGTCGAGGAACTCACCGAAGCCACTGGCCCCGAAGGCCACCTTGCCGCCGAGCACGGCCGGCAGCAGCTCGCCGCCGCCGTCGTACGAGACGAAGTTGACCTGCTTGGGGTCGATGCCGACGGTCTTCGCGAGCTGCATGGGCAGCAGGTGGTCCGGGCCGCCCGGCGACGAGCCGCCGCCGACGGCGATCTTCTTCGGGTCCTTCTTCCAGGCGGCGACCAGGTCGCCGATCGTCTTGTACGGCGAGTCCTTCGGCACCACGATCGCGCCGGCTTCCTCGATCATCTTGGCCAGCGGGGTGGTCTGGGTGAGCGTCGCTGCCGACTTCGAGGTGTACGACGCACCGACCACGCCGAGCCCCATCTGCATGGCGAGCTTGCCGTTGCCCTTCTCGTTCACCACCCGCTGCAGGCCGACCGTGCCGCCGGCGCCGGGGAGGTTGAAGACCTGGACGCCGGTCGCGATCTTGGCGTCCTCCATCACCTTCGCGGCCGTCCGGGCGGTGGTGTCGTACCCGCCGCCGGGGGTGTTCGGCACCATGATCCGCAGTCCGGAGACCGGTCCGTCGTTCTTGCCGGCGCCGCCCTCCTTCTTGTCGGCGGTGGCGCCGCAGGCGCCCAGCGCCAGCGCCGTGGCGGCGGCGACGCTCATGACCAGCACGTTTCTCCGAGTTGCCATCATGTTTCTCTTCCGTTTCGAAGGAGTCCGGCGGCAAGATGATGGCCTCTGGGCTGGCCGCTCGTCAGCCTTCTGTCACCAGCGGAAATTGAGGTCTTTGTGGTCGCGATCACGTCCCGCCGCCGTACCCTGGCCGGGCAGCTGCTGGTCCTCCAGCTCGCGATCATCGTGGTGGTCCTGCTGGCGGTCGCCGCGGTGTCGCTGGCCCAGTCCGAGGCGACGTTCAACCGGGTCGAGGGCCGCCGGGTCGCCGCCCTGGGCGAGCAGCTCGCCGGCAACCGGCTGCTGCGCGAGCGGCTCAACCAGCCCGCGCCGGCCGAGGCGGTCGCCCCGCTGGTGCAGAACGTGCTGACCCAGGCGGGGGTGACGTCGGTGACCGTCGCCGACGCCCGGGGACGGGTGGTCAGCTCGACCAACCCGACGCTGGTGGGCACGCCCGTCGTGCTGGGCGACCCCCGGGTCGCCGACGGGCGCAGCTGGTTCGGAGAGCTGGAGGTGGACGGTTCCCGCGAACTCGTGGCCCAGGTGCCGGTGCTCGGCGACCGCAAGGAAAACCTCGGCCGCTACCTCGGCGCCGTGGTGATCGGCGAGGCGTCCCCGACCTGGTGGGAGCGGTTCGCGGGAGCCTCCTCGTACCTCTTCACCTATCTCGGCATCGCCAGCGCCCTCGGCCTGGTGGGCTCCTGGCTGCTGGCCCGGCGGATCAAGCGGCAGACCCTGGGCCTCGAACCCCGGGAGATCGCCGGCCTCGCCGAGCACCGGGAGGCGCTGCTGCACGGCATCGCCGAGGGCGTCATCGCCCTCGACCCGCAGCAGCGGGTGACCCTGGTGAACGCCGTCGGCCGGCGACTGCTCGACCTGCCCGAGCACTGCCTCGGACGCAGCCTCGCCGACCTGCGCATCTCCGGCCGGCTGCGGGACGTGCTGGCCGGCGTCGGCAGCGGACCGGACGCCCGCGACGAGGTCGTCGTCCGCAGCGGCCGGGTGCTGGTGATGAACCGGATGACGGTCAGCAAGGACGGCCGCCGGCTCGGTTCGGTGACCACCCTGCGCGACCGTACCGAGCTGGCCCGGCTGGAGCAGGAGATCGGCTCCTTCCGCAGCACCACCGAGCTGCTCCGCGCGCAGACCCACGAGTTCGCCAACCAGCTGCACACCATCTCCGGGTTGATCCAGATCGGCGAGCACGACGAGGTGGTCCGGTACGTGGACGCGCTGAGCCGGCACCGGGCCTCGCTGGACCTCACCGTCACCAGCCGGATCCACGACACCGCGGTCGCCGCGCTGCTGATGGCGAAGTCGGCGGTGGCGGCGGAGCGCCGGGTCGCGCTGCGGGTGTCCGAGCGGACCGGGCTGGACCGGTTGGACCCGGAGATCTCCGCGGACGTCGCGACGGTGCTCGGCAACCTGGTCGACAACGCCCTGGAGGCGGTGGCCGGGGCGCGGGACACGCCCAGCCCGGAGGGTGGCGCCGACGGCGGCGGACCGGGCGACCGGCCCGCCTGGGTGGAGGTCGAACTGCGCCAGGACGCCTCCTCGGTCGAGATCGTCGTCCGGGACTGCGGGCCGGGAGTCGCCCCCGAGCTGGCCCAGGAGGTCTTCACCCACGGCTTCACCACCAAGGCGGCGCGCGGTGGCGAACGTGGCATCGGGCTGGCGCTCACCCGCCTGGTCTGCAAGCGTCGCGGCGGCGAGATCGCGGTGACGAACACCGCGGAGGGTGCGATGTTCACCGCGCGGATGTCGGTGACCCAGGTGCTGGAGGGAGCTCGATGATCGACGTGCTGGTCGTCGACGACGACTTCATGGTGGCCCGGATCCACTGCGGGTTCGTGGAGCGGATCGAGGGCTTCCGGGTGGTCGGCACCGCGAGCACCGGGGAGGAGGCGGTGGCGGCGGTCGACGAGCTCCGCCCCGACCTGGTCCTGCTCGACCTCTACCTGCCCGACATGTTCGGCCTGGACGTCGTCACCCGGCTGCGCGCCGCCCGGCACGACTGCGACGTCCTGGTGATCAGCGCGGCCCGGGAGGCCGAGGCGGTCCGCCGCGCGGTCCGGTACGGGGCGGTCAACTACCTGCTCAAGCCGTTCGGCTTCGACGAGCTGCGGACCCGGCTGGAGCAGTACGCGGCCCGCCGCAACTCGCCCCGGGTCTCGATGGTCAGCGACCAGGCCGACGTCGACCGGGTGCTGTCGCGTACCGGCTCGCACATCGCCACCTCGGCGCTGCCCCGCGGGCTGAGCGCCGAGACGGCGGAGCTGGTGGAACGCGCCCTGCGGGAGATCAACGGGACACTCTCCGCCGCCGAGTGCGCCAACCGGGTCGGCATCTCCCGGGTCAGCGCCCGCCGGTACCTGGAGCACTTCTCCGGCACCGGCCGGGCCGAGGTGACCCTGCGGTACGGCGCCGCCGGCCGCCCGGAGCGGCGCTACTGCTGGGTGGGCTGACCGGCACGCCGCCCCCCGGCCCGAGTCCGGTCCGGCACCCGGAAAAGGAGCCGCGAGCGCGACCCCCTTCGCGTACGTCAGGTCACGGCTCGAACTTGTAGCCCAGACCGCGCACGGTGACGATGAAGCGCGGCGCGGACGGCTCCGGCTCGACCTTCGAGCGAAGCCGCTTGACGTGCACGTCCAGGGTCTTGGTGTCCCCGACGTAGTCGCGCCCCAGACCCGGTCGATCAGCTGCCCCCGGGTGAGCACCCGCCCGGCGTTGCGCAGCAGCAGCTCGAGCAGCTCGAACTCCTTGAGCGGCAGCTGCACTGCGGCGCCGTCGACGGTGACCACGTGCCGCTCGATGTCCATCCGGACCGGGCCGGCGGCCAGCGTCGGCACGCCCGACTCGGTCACCTCGGCGGTCTGCCGGCGCAGCACGGCCCGGATCCGGGCCACCAGCTCCCGGGGCGAGTACGGCTTGGTGACGTAGTCGTCGGCCCCGATCTCCAGGCCGACCACCTTGTCGATCTCGCTGTCCCGTGCGGTGACCATGATGATCGGCACGTGCGAGCGCTGGCGGAGCTGGCGGCAGACCTCGGTCCCCGACATCTCCGGCAACATCAGGTCGAGCAGCACGATGTCGGCGCCGGTCCGGTCGAACTCGGTGAGGGCGGCGGGGCCGGTCGCGGCGACCGACACCTCGAAGCCCTCCTTGCGGAGCATGTAGGACAGGGCGTCGGAGAACGATTCCTCGTCCTCGACCACCAGAACGCGGCTCAACAGGGGCTTCCTTTCCATTGCGGTCAGACCTGCCGGAGCTCGGCCGGGCCGGCCTCGATCTCAGCCGACGGCAGTGTCGCCAGCAGGTCGTCCGGTGGACGGGCGGGCAGCCAGAGGGTGAACGTCGACCCTCCACCAAGAGTGCTCGACACCTCGACCCGTCCGCCATGGTTGCTGGCGATGTGCTTGACGATGGCCAGGCCGAGCCCGGTGCCGCCGGTCGAGCGCGAGCGGGCCTGGTCTGCCCGGTAGAACCGCTCGAAGATCCGGTCGACGTCGGTGGGGGCGATGCCGATGCCCTGGTCGGCCACGGAGATCTGGACGTACTCGTCGTCGGCCCGGGAGGTGATCCGGACGGTGGTGTCCTCGCCCGAGTAGTTGATCGCGTTCTCCACCAGGTTGGCCACGGCGGTGGCGAGCTGGGTGTCGCTGCCGTACACGGTCAGGCCGCGCTCGCCCTCCACCAGCACCTCGACCCGGCGGGCGGAGGCCGTGGTGCGGGTGCGGTCGACCACCTCGGCGATCACCCAGTCCACCGCGACCGGCTCCGGCGGCGGCTGCGGCTCGGCGCCCTGGAGCCGGGTCAGCTCCAGCAACTCCTGCACCAGCCGGCCCAGCCGGGTCGACTCGTGCTGGATCCGCTCAGCGAACCGGCGCGCGGCGACCAGGTCCTCGGAGAGGTGAGGCGCGTCGTCGCCGGCCGGCTCGGTGGCGTCCAGCAGCGCCTCGGCGAGCAGTTGCAGCGCGCCGATCGGGGTCTTCAGTTCGTGGCTGACGTTGGCCACGAAGTCCCGGCGTACCCGGGCGAGCCGGTGCGACTCGGTGACGTCGGCCGCCTCGACGGCGATGAAGCCGGCGCCGAGCCCCATGGCCCGCAGGTGCACGCCGAGCGGGTTGTCGGCGGCGTTGTCGCGGCCGCGCGGCAGGTCGAGCTCGATCTCGCGCGCACGCCCGTGCGGCGCACCTGACCCGCCAGGGTACGGATCAACGGATGGGCGGCGATCGAGCCGGCGATGGCCCCGGTGCGGAGCAGGCCCATGGCGCGGGCCGCCGGGTTGACGAGAACGGGCACGTCATCCTGGTCCAGCACCACCACACCGGCCCGGAGCGAGTCGAGCGTCTTCCGGCCGAGCCCAGGGAGCCCCGCCTGCTGATTCTCGGCTATCTCGGGCCTCCCCGTGCTCCAGATCGGGCCGCCGGTCGCGGCAGTCCCGGTTGACGTGGAGTGACGACGCATCGCCCGGGACAGCAGGAAACCGGCGACCACTCCGGCCACCACGCCTGCGGTCACCGCGACCGTCACCGCCCACTCCACCCGGCGATCGTAGGGTTATTGTTAACCCGGCGACCGCCCATAAAGGGACGAACCGCTCTCACGTTCAAGAGAGTTCACTCACCGGCCCAGCGTCGTTCATCACCGTTCACCTCGGATCCGTGCCTCCGGCCTACGGTTGTCCTGAACCTGCTCAACCCCCGCGCCGGCCCGCACCACCCAGGGCCGGCGGCCACCGACCACAGGACGTGATGATGCGCGACGAGTTCCGGGCCGATCTTCAGATTGTCAGCCAGCTTCTGGTGGACATGGCCGAGGGGGGCCGTGCCGCCATGCGGCAGGCCACCCGCGGTCTGCTCACCGCCGACCGCGAGGCGGCCGAGACGGTGATCGCGCGGGACGCCGAGATCGACGATCTCTACCGGCACGTCGAGGAGCGGGTCTGCGACCTGCTCGCCCGGCAGGCGCCGGTCGCCTCGGACCTGCGGGCCATGATCACCGCGCTGCACGTCGCCGCCGACCTGGAGCGGATGGGCGACCTGGCCGAACATGTGGCGAAGACCGCGCTGCGCCGGCACCCGTCGCCGGCCGTGCCGGCCGAGCTGCGCCCGATCTTCACCGACATGGCCGGCATCGCCGACCGGATGGCCGAGAAGATCGCCGGCGTGCTGGCGAAGCCCGACGCCGAGCTCGCGGCCGAGTTCGAGCGCGACGACGACGCGATGGACGACCTGCACAAGAGCCTGTTCGCGGTGCTGCTCGGCGACGACTGGCCGTACGGCGTCGAGACGGCGATCGACGCCACCCTGCTCGGCCGCTTCTACGAGCGCTTCGCCGACCACGCGGTCAACGCCGGCGAGCACGTGGTCTACCTGATCACCGGGCAGTCCACCCCGGCCAGCTGAGCCGGACGCGCGGACGGCCCGGGACCATCGTCCCGGGGCCGTCCGCGTACGGTCAGCGACCCTGGTTGGCGACCGCGGCGGCGGCCTCCTTGGCAGCCGCCGCGTCGAGGTACGTGCCGCCCAGCGTGAGCGGCCGCAGCTGCGGGTCCAGGTCATACCGCAGCGGGATCCCGGTCGGGATGTTGAGCTTGGCGATCGCCTCGTCCGAGATCTGGTCGAGGTGCTTGACCAGGGCCCGCAGCGAGTTGCCGTGCGCGGCGATCAGCACCGTACGGCCGGCCAGGACGTCCGGCACGATGGAGTCGTACCAGTACGGCAGCATCCGCTCGACGACATCCTTGAGGCACTCGGTGCGCGGCATCAGCTCCGTCGGCAGCAGCGCGTACCGCGGGTCGCCCACCTGCGACCACTCGTCGTTGTCGTCGATCGGCGGCGGCGGCGTGTCGTACGAGCGGCGCCAGAGCATGAACTGCTCCTCGCCGTACTCGTCCAGGGTCTGCCTCTTGTTCTTGCCCTGCAGGCGCCGTAGTGCCGCTCGTTGAGCCGCCACGACCGGCGCACCGCGATCCAGTGCCGGTCGGCGACGTTCAGCGCCAACTCGGCGGTGCGGATCGCCCGGCGCATCACGCTGGTGTGCACCACGTCCGGCAGCAGGTCGTGCTCGCGCATCAGCTCGCCGCCGCGCCGCGCCTCCGCCTCACCCTTGGCGCTCAGGTCGACGTCGACCCAACCGGTGAAGAGGTTCTTCGCGTTCCAGTCGCTCTCGCCGTGCCGCAGCAGGACCAGCGTCCCGACGGTGGGCCCCTCGCTCGCAGTCATGCCGATCATCCTGCCCGAAGCCGGGATCGGACATGCGGGCAGTGGGCGTGACGACCACCACGTGGAAAAGCGGGTGACCGGCGTTCCGGCCCGGGACTAGGTTGTAAGGCGCTACTGATAGGTCGGTCATTACGGAAGCGGGGGCGCCGGCGTGCGGACGATGCGGGGTTGGTTCCGGGACACCACCGGCGGCCTGCCGACCACCTTCTGGTACCTGTGGACCGGCACCCTGATCAACCGGCTCGGTTCCTTCGTGCTGATCCTGCTCGCCATCTACCTGACCACCGAGCGCGGTTTCAACGAACTCCAGGCCGGCCTGGTGCTCGGGCTGTGGGGGGTCGGCGGCGCGGTCGGCACGACCGTGGGCGGGACGCTCGCCGACCGGTGGGGCCGCCGCCCGACGCTGCTCACCGCCCACCTCGGCGCGGCGGCCATGATGCTCGCCCTCGGCTTCGCCCGGGAGCTGTGGGCGCTCGCCGCCGGCGCGCTGCTGC
This sequence comes from Micromonospora sp. ATA32, assembly GCA_016802835.1. Lineage (GTDB taxonomy): Bacteria > Actinomycetota > Actinomycetes > Mycobacteriales > Micromonosporaceae > Micromonospora. The sequence continues at coordinate 18,221 of JAEVHO010000060.1, forward strand.
TCGGTCTCTTCGCCGAGGCGGCCCGGCCGGCGTTCGGCGCGATGATGATCGACGTGGTGCCGGAGAAGGACCGGCTGCGCGCGTTCTCGCTCAACTACTGGGCGATCAACCTCGGCTTCGCCTGCGCGGCCGTCCTCGCCGGCCTCGCCGCCGAGGCGAGCTACCTGCTGCTCTTCGTGGTCGACGCGGCCACCACCCTGGTCACCGCCTCGATCATCTTCCTGAAGGTGCGGGAGACCCGGGTGACTGCCGCCGCTCGGCGACCGGCGGCGCGGCCCGGCCCCGGGGCGCGTTGCGGACCATCCTGACCGACCGGGTCTACCTCGGCTTCGTGGCGCTCAACCTCTTCGCCGCGCTGGTCTTCCTCCAGCACATCTCGATGCTGCCGATCGCGATGAGCGACGACGGCCTCTCCCCGTCCACGTACGGCTCGGTGATCGCGCTCAACGGGGTGCTGATCGTGGCAGGGCAGCTCTTCGTACCGCGGCTGATCCGGGGACGCAGCCGCTCGCACGTGCTCGCCCTGGCCTCACTGGTGATGGGCGTCGGCTTCGGCCTCACCGCGTTCGCGGACGTCGCCTGGCTCTACGGGCTGACCGTGCTGTTCTGGACCGTCGGCGAGATGCTCAACTCGCCGTCGAACTCGACGTTGATCGCCGAGCTCTCCCCGGCCGACCTGCGCGGGCGCTACCAGGGCGTCTTCTCGCTCTCCTGGCAGGTGGCCGGCGCCGCCGCGCCGATCTTCGGCGGCCTGGTCCGGCAGCAGGCGGGCAACAGCGCCCTCTGGCTGGGCTGCGCCGCGATCGGCGCCCTGACGGCCGTCGCCCACCTGGTCTCCGGGCCGGCCGCGAGCGGCGCGCCGCCGCCCTGCGGTCGCCCGCCGAGCCGGTCCAG